>DMAO01000002.1 GCA_003446545.1 Sphaerochaeta sp. | reverse complement strand
TTTGCCCTGGTCCGACCAATGGTCGGTTACATATAGATGGAGAAGGACGCTTTTGCGTCCTTTTCCTGTTTCCAGACATTCTGCATGTTTTTTACTTTATTCACTTCCTCCCTTGTTTCTCCCCTGTTGCTCTTGTCCAAGGTACCCCTTTTTACTATGATGGTAACAATTCATTGGGTATAGAAGGTATATTTATGCAGATTACGTTAGACAACTTACAAAGATCATATGGCAATCTGCATGCCGTTAATGGGGTGAGCCTTTCCATACCCTCCAATACCATCTATGGCATTATCGGTAAAAGTGGAGCGGGTAAGTCAACGTTGGTACGTCTTATCAGTCTTCTGGAGAGTCCAGACGGTGGTGAAGTGTATTTTGATGATGTTCGTGTGGACAACCTTTCCAAACGTACCATGATCGGACGCAGGCGCAGAGTTGGCATGATCTTTCAGAACTTCAACCTGTTTTCTTCACGCAATGCAGAAGAGAACATTGCCTATCCCATGGAAATAAATGGGATGAGCAAAGATGTAATCAAAAAGAGAGTGGATGAGCTACTTGCCCTTGTAGCCCTGGAAGGTCGGGGGAAAGCCTCCATCAGCACACTTAGTGGCGGGCAGAAACAAAGGGTCGCCATAGCTAGGGCTTTGGCCTGTAAACCAGACATACTTTTCTGTGATGAAGCTACCAGTGCCCTAGACCCTCAGACTACCCATTCGATCCTCTCCCTGTTGAAGGAAATCCAGAAGAAGATGTCCCTCACCGTTATCATGATAACTCACCAGATGGAAGTTGTTCGTGATGCCTGTGAACAGGTAGCTGTCCTCGATGATGGCAAGGTTGTCGAACAGGGATTTGTCACTGATATCTTCGCCAATCCTACCAGTGAGGTGACCAAGGATTTCCTTGCTCACCTTGTAGGAGTCGATGAGAGTGCTTCCCATCAGGACAAGATGGTGCAATGGTCAAAGAAAATCGGGACCTATACCCTCCGATTCCGTGGTGATACCACAGACTTACCGATCCTCAGCAGGATAACCAAGGAACTTGGAGTCGAGTTTAATATTCGTGCAGGTGGTGTCCAGAAGGTTGGGGATGTGGAGATTGGTACCATGGTTGTAGACATAAGCGGTGATGAGGTAATTAAGCGAAAGGCCATTGACGCACTGAAAAGCCAGGGCGTCCTTGTGGAAGAGGAGGGCAAGGTATGAGTAAGCTTTGGATACTTGTCCTAAGCTCAACAGGACAGACGTTGAGTATGGTCTTCTTCTCTACACTTTTCTCTCTCCTGATGGGTCTGCCTTTGGGTATACTACTTTCCATCACATCGGGTGAGGAACAGGGGGGTATCATCCCCAAGCCACTTCTGAACAACGTCCTGGGAAGAATTGTCAACGTGCTGCGCTCGTTCCCATTCATCATCCTAATGATTTTGTTGTTTCCCCTTTCACGCATTCTAATCGGAACTAGTATCGGTACCACCGCTACTATCGTCCCGTTGTCCATTGCGGCAGCACCATTCGTGGCTCGAGTAATTGAGACCGCGTTGAAGGAGGTGGATCCGGGGGTCGTTCAGGCCGCCCGCGCAATGGGATCTACCAACTGGCAAATCATCAGAAAAGTTCTTATCCCGGAAGCCTTGCCTTCGCTTGTCAGTGGAGTTACGCTGACGATCATCAACCTCATCGGGTACTCGGCCATGGCCGGAGCTATCGGAGGAGGGGGCTTGGGAGACCTTGCTATCCGATACGGATACCAACGCTTCCGTGGAGACGTTATGGTTGTTGCAGTAATTATCATCCTGGTGCTCGTAGAGATCATTCAGGTGATAGGCAACAAGATCAGTTCACATTTGTTGGCCAAGCGCTGACACTATTCGCGTATACCTCTCGCCTTCGGGGAGAGTAGGAGAAAATATGAAAAAAACATTGACCATTGCATTGGTAATCCTCGTGGCAGCAACACTATTTGCTGCCGGAACAAAGGAACAGTCCTCTACACAGGTACTGACTGTTGGTGCGACCCCAGAGCCCCACGCTGCATTCCTAAACCTTATTGTTGAGGATCTTGCTGCCCAAGGAATCACCCTCAAGGTCCGTGAGTTCACAGACTATGTGACGCCAAATGAAGCACTTGAGACAGGCGAGCTTGATGCGAACTTCTTCCAGCATGTTCCCTACCTCGACTCCTTCAACAAAGACCGTGGCTATCACCTGGCAAATGCAGGCGGTATACATGTTGAGCCCTTCGCCCTCTACTCCAAAAAGCACAAGGCTATTGGTGACTTCCCACAGGGTGCAACCATTGCAATCCCCAATGATCCCACCAACGAAGGTCGCGCGCTTCTCTTGCTCCAGAGTGCAGGTCTGCTCACCCTTGAAGCCAATGCAGGTCTTGAAGCAACTCCCATGGATATTGAGAGCAACCCCAAGGGGTTGAAGTTCCGTGAAATTGAAGCAGCATCCCTTCCCCGTGTACTACAGGATGTCGACGCGGCTATCATCAACGGAAATTACGCTATTCCTGCCGGCCTCATCGCAACCCGTGACGGCCTTTTGGTTGAAGGCTCTGACAGCCCCTACGTCAATGTAGTGGCTGTCAAGCAGGGCAATGAGAATGATCCTCGCATTGTTGCACTGGTAAAGGCCCTCCGTGGTGATAAGATCAAAGAATACGTTGCCAAACACTATATAAACGGTGAAGTTGTACTCGTAGCCAAATAACCGAATTTCTAGCAAAACTTGCCCTCCTTCCTTGTGTTGGAGGGCTTTTTGCATCAGAATACTGATATGTAGTAGTTTTTCTGCATACTTATGCAAATATATTGCACTTATATGCATAAATATGTATCATGGACCATTATACGGAGGATAGCATGAATACAGGGATAACACTCAAGGGACGAAGCTTTCTTACACTCAAGGATTTTACAGCAGAGGAAATCCACTATCTGCTGGACCTTGCAAGAGAGCTCAAGGCGAAAAAGAAGAAAAAGCCGTTTACTAAAAACCTGGAGGGCGCTTTGCTGGAGGGAAAGAACATTGTCCTTATCTTTGACAAGACCTCAACCCGTACACGGTGTTCCTTTGAAGTCGCCGCTTTTGATGAAGGGGCCTGTGTCACCTTCCTCACCAACAGTCAGATGGGCAAGAAAGAATCCATTGAAGATACGGCTCAGGTGCTTGGCCGGATGTATGACGGTATCGAGTACCGTGGTTTTGCTATGCAGATAGTCAAAGACCTCGCCCTCTATAGCGGTGTTCCCGTATGGAACGGTCTCACCGATGATGACCACCCCACCCAGGTACTTGCAGATTTCCTTACTGCCATGGAGCATACAGGAAAACCTCTTAACAAGATGAAGATGGCCTACATTGGCGATGGGCGGAACAACGTCTCCAATGCCCTTATGATTGGAGCAGCTAAGGTAGGTATGCACTACAGCATAGGTGCTCCCCTTGCACTCTTTCCTTCTGAGGACCTCATCGCAGAACTTGCCCCTGTAGCTAAAGAGACAGGCTCTGTCATCTCAACTACTACCGATCCTTACGAAGCGGTGAAGGGTGCTGATATCATATATACCGATATATGGGTCTCAATGGGAGAGGAGGACCAGACAGCGAGCCGTATTGCCCTGTTGAAGGATTATCAGGTCACTATGGATCTTCTTCGTGCTTCAGGCAATGAAAAGGTGCTCTTCGAGCACTGCTTGCCTTCTTTCCATGATCTGAACACCACCGTAGCAAAGCAGATCTACGAGCAGTATGGACTTACCGAACTGGAGGTCACTGACGAAGTATTCAGGAGCAGCCACTCCGTAGTCTTTGATGAGGCAGAAAATAGGATGCATACGATCAAGGCTGTCATGGTGGCAACGATGAGTGACAAGCTCCACACGTGATTTTGTCCCATTCTAGTCTTGCTTTTTTTGATGATGGGTCATTCTGATACGGTTGAGTAGCTTTCTAGCTACTCTCCCTACCAGTTTGACCCATTGGTGTGTGTAGATTCTTGTAATGAGTAAGGAAAAGAGCCTCTTTTGATGCATATTCTGGGTTCTTGGTAAGAATATTGGCTATTAGTATACATTCCTGAAGTTGGCACGCTTTATGCAAATATGTTAGTGAAACCCGAAAAGGGGATTACATATAGATAAACACATGGAGGTGTACAAATGGCATATCTTACAACTAGAAACAATTATCGGACACCGGTGGTATCGCCCTTCGATTCGCTCTTCAGCAACATGCTCTCTGATTGGGGTCTTACCTCATCGAAGATTCCTCCTGTAGACATTACAGAGACAGACAAAGCCTACATCGTTGAGGCTGAGCTTCCCGGGTATGAGCAGGAAGATGTAAAGGTGAACATCGAGAAACACGTGCTCAGACTCAGTTCTTCCAAGCAGACCACCAAGGAAGAGAAGGATGGGAAAAAGCTTCTCATCTGTGAGCGACGTGCTCAGAGTTTTGAACGCTCCTTCTCCCTTCCCGAAGATGTGGATGAGGCTACGATTGAAGGTGAGTTCACCAACGGCGTGCTTACGGTTACCCTTCCAAAGAAGGAAGTGGTTCAGCCCAAGAGCATAGAAGTGAAGATCAAGAACTCATAAGAGGTACCCCATCCTGTACGAAGAGGCTCCGCAAAATTGCGGAGCCCTTTTTCGTTTTGTTACCAGCTTTTTAGTAGAGAAAGAAAGAAGGCGACAGCCTTCCCAACGTTGTCAGTATGGATTCTCTCATCAGGGGCATGCATCCTGTGCACTTCTCTTTTGTCCATTTGGGCAGGAGTAAAGCGGTATATGTGCTGGCAGAGCTCTTGATATTTGCGCGCATCTGTTGCACCGAGCATCAAATAGGAGGTGACAATGGCTTCTGGGAATATCTGGGAAATGGTTGCCTTTAGCTGGGCAAAGGCTTCCCCCGTTGTGGGGGATTCTTTAGAAGGCTCCTCATAACGAGAGACAGATAGGGCGACCTCGTTATCTGCTATTACAGTTTTGAGATGCCTGACAGTTTTCTCTCGGTCATCACCGGAGAGCAGACGCGTGTTTACCACAGCTGAAGAAGTTTGTGCTATTACATTGCTTTTGTCACTTCCCTCGATCATGGTAGGGACGCTGGTGGTCCTTATGAGAGCATTGAGAGTAGGGCTTTTGGAGAAGATAAACATGATTAGTGGCCTTGTGAGCCAGAGATTGAGAAAGAGAAAGGCAAAGGGGAAAGGGGCCTCTTCTCCTATGTTTCTGAGCATAGCCTGCACGGGCTTTGTAATCCTTGCCTCTTGTTTGCTCGATTCAATGGCTGTCACTGCCTTTGCTATCTTGCCCAGTGCTGTTGGCATCAGTGGGGTGGAAGAGTGGCCAGCTTCGCGGCTACAGCTCAGATGTGTATCCATGTACCCTTTCTCTGCAACCCCCACAACTGCAATTGGGCGATCGATACCGTTGATGTAGTTCTCTGAAACCACCCCACCCTCATCAAGGAGAATGGAGAATGTGAGACCCATCCTCTCAAACTGCTCTGCGATGAGAGATGCTCCCTTGTTGCCTCCATTTACCTCCTCATCACAGCCGAAAGCGGCATACCAGGTTCTCTTGGGTTTCTTATTCTCTTGTAAAAGCAGCTCAAAGGCTTCCAGTATGGTTATAAGCTGGAGTTTGCAGTCAAAACTACCTCTTCCCCAGACATATCCTTCTTCCAGGGTTTTGGCAAAAGGGGGATGGGACCATTCTTCATCGTTTGCTGATACCACGTCCTGGTGGGCTGTAAGCAAGCCAGGAAGGGCTGTGGTTTCTTCCCCTGTAAAGCGGTAGATGAGGTTGTGTTCAGATTCACTTTCAAGTTTCAGGTATTTTTCACAGAGAGGGAACGCTTCTGCCAGATAGGCGGCCAATTGGGTGAATTGGTCCCAGTCCGTTTCGCCTTCCTCCCTACTACTTACTGTCTTGAAGGTTATTGCATGCTGCAATTTTTCTATGGCTTTTTGGGTATCAGGGAGTGAGGTCGGAAGGGTGATCTCATCATGCTTTCGCCTGAGGACAAGGGTTCTTATAATTCCTACCACTATTAGGGTTGCTATAATGGCTAAAAGTACAAATATGAGAAACATAAAAACCTCTCTGAAATATAGTGTTTTTTACAGTATAATGGTATATTGTAATATAACAATAGCGTACAGATAGGTTTAGGGGGATTTTAGGCCATGCCCAAGAAGATTGATCATGAGGAAAGAAAGGAAAAGATACTGCAGACTGCTCTGAAAGTCTTTGGACGGGAAGGGTATCGAGATTCAAACCTCTCTCTCATTGCACAGGAGTGTGGAATCTCCCGTCCAACAATCTACCAGTATTTCAAAGACAAGGAAGAGATCTACTACTATGCGGTGAAACTGGTTACCGGACGCATGTTTGCCAAGTACGCAACCTTTGCCTGGTCTTCCGAAGCCAACTACATGGATAGGATCAAGAGTATCTGCTCTGAGATTATGGATACCGCAACAGAAAATGAAGAGGAGCTGACCTCTCTGGTTGATGTGATGTTGCAGATGAAGAAAGAGGGGCGAGATTTCAACGAGATAGTCATGAGAAGGACAGCCAAGCTTACCATTCTTTTCAAGCGCCTCTTGCGGATGGGTATCAGTAGTGGGGATGTCATCGAGTGTGACATCAACAAGGTGGCCAACCACATCCTGTTGCTTCTTGAGTCCTCCTGCTTCCAGGTGGCATTTCTGGATACCTTTGAGATGGCTCTTTCAAAGGAACTTGTTGCCAACTATCTGGAGTTCTTTAAAGCCCGACCAAAAACGACACCGGTCATACGTCGTTCCTAGCCGACAGAACTTTTTATCAGTATATTCTCTATGTACAGGATAGGGCCCCAAGGGGTCCATCGACTCATATACGTATAGTAAGGAATACATATGAATATTGATAAAATGACCATCAAGCTTAGGCAGGCTGTCGGTGATGCCGATATCCTGGCAAATGAAAGAGGGAGTGCAGAGATAACAAGCGAGCATCTTCTGCTTGCCCTACTCAATCAGAAGGAGGGACTGCTCTCTCCTCTTTTCGAGCGGTTGGGAGTCCCTCCCAAACAGATTCAAACAGCCTTGGAAGACCTAGCCAACCGCCTTCCCAAAGCCTATGGGGGCAGTGTGAAACGCACTGTTTCTGCGGCGTTGGGGAACCAGCTCTATGCTGCGGACAAGATAGCCTCTGAGTTCAAGGATGAGTTTCTTAGTGCAGAGCATATTCTGCTTGCTATAATCGATGACCCCTGTCCTGCCAGTAAGGCCTTGAAGAACCTGGGTGTTACCCGTGACGGTATCATGCAGGCATTGCAGAGTATCAGGGGTAATCAGAGTATTGACTCTGAGGATCCCGAGAGCCGATACCAGGCTTTGGAAAAGTACTGTAAAGACATGACAGCCCTTGCCCGTCTGGGCAAGCTCGACCCTGTTATCGGACGAGATGATGAGATTAGGCGTGTTATGCAGGTCTTGTCCAGAAGGACAAAGAACAATCCTGTACTTATTGGTGAACCTGGAGTTGGAAAGACGGCCATAGTCGAAGGTCTCGCCCAACGTATCAACAGAGGTGATGTTCCAGAATCACTCAAGCATAAACGCATCCTTTCCTTGGATGTGGGTTCTCTGGTTGCAGGAGCAAAGTTCCGAGGGGAGTTTGAGGAGAGGCTAAAGGCGGTCATCAAAGAAGTGACCAGCAGTGAAGGCTCCATAATCCTTTTCATAGACGAGCTACATACTATCGTTGGTGCCGGGGCAAGTGAAGGTTCTACCGATGCCTCGAATCTCATCAAACCAGCCTTGGCACGAGGGGAGCTTCATGCTATAGGAGCCACTACCCTGGATGAGTACCGCAAGTATATCGAAATTGATAAGGCTCTTGAGCGTAGGTTCCAGCCAGTCTATACAAATGAGCCATCTGTAGAGAATACCATTGCCATACTACGAGGGCTCAAGGAACGCTATGAAGTACATCATGGGGTTCGAATAAAAGATGAAGCCCTTGTTGCAGCAGCTACGATGAGTAATCGTTACATCACTAATCGCTTTCTTCCTGATAAGGCTATAGACCTAATTGATGAAGCTGCCAGCCAATTGAAGATGGAGATAGAGAGTCAGCCCGATGAGCTCGACCAGATTGAAAGAAAGATTTTACAGCTGAATATTGAAGAGCAGGCACTCACCCGTGAGACTGATGAGGCTAGCCTTGAACGTCTGAAGAAGATTCGCAACGAGGTAAGTTTCCTGAAGGGCAAACGGGACAGCATGCAACTGCAGTGGGGCAATGAGCGTAACGCAATAGCACTCCTACGAGAGAAAAAGGCAAGCTTGGAACAGCTGAAGGTTGAGGAGCAGCAAGCAGAACGTGAAGGCGACCTTGCAAAGGCTGCCCAGATAAAACATGGTTCGATACCTACTTTGCTCAAGGAGATAGAGCAGCAGAGTGAGCTTCTGGCCTTAGGCCAGAGTGAAGGGAAACAGATGCTCCGAGAGGAGGTCAGCGAAGATGATATTGCCAGGATTGTCAGCAACTGGACAGGAGTGCCTGTTTCCAAAATGAAAGGCAGCGAGATGCAGAAATATCTCCAACTTGAAAATACCCTATCCGAGCAGGTTGTCGGACAGCAAGAGGCTATCAAAGCCCTTTCTGATGCCATCAGGCGCAACAAGGCTGGTATCGGTGATGAACGAAGGCCCTTGGGAAGTTTCCTGTTCGCAGGCCCTACAGGGGTGGGAAAGACCCTGTTGGCCAAGGTATTGGCCTCGTTTCTCTTTGATGATGAGAAAGCCCTTACCCGTATTGATATGAGTGAGTACATGGAGAAATACTCGGTGAGCCGGCTTATCGGGGCTCCTCCGGGGTATGTGGGCTATGACCAGGGAGGGCAACTGACAGAAGTTGTCAGAAGGAGGCCTTATTCAGTCATCCTCTTTGATGAGATTGAAAAGGCGCATCCGGATGTCTTCAATATCTTGTTGCAGTTGTTGGATGATGGGCGGCTAACCGATGGGCAGGGTAGGGTCGTGGACTTTACCAATACGGTGATTATCCTGACCAGCAACCTGGGAAGTTCTCTTCTCTTACAGCCCCACGACCCGAAGGAAGCTCGCAAGCAGGTGCTCGCAATCATCCATGAGACGTTCAAGCCGGAGTTCATAAACCGTCTTGATGAGATACTCATCTTTGAGAGTCTGGGCCCGGACCAGATCAGGAGGATTGTAGGCATACAGCTTAAGCAGCTTGCACAGCGTCTTGAAAGGCGTGGGTATATCCTGAGTTGGGATGACGATGTGGTGGATTTGATCTACAAGGAGGGCTTTGACGCTTCTTTCGGAGCACGTCCAGTCAAGCGTGCCCTCCAGAGGCTGGTGGAGAACCCCCTCTCTGTACAGTTGCTTACTGGTGATTTCGGAACCTCATCTGGGATTCGTTTGACGAGAGCCGATAATCAGGTGGTTGCCGTCAAAGCCTAGGATACCTGAGCAACTCTGTGTAGGCGTGTATTGTATCAATGTCGCGGACATAGGCCTCGTCATCGACAATACACTGCTCTACAGGGAAATCCTCCAACAGGGTATGCATGGTAAAGGGGACAGTCTGTTCAAGGATTTGAGCCTTGAAACTTGCCCTCAAGAGGACAGGATGACCGACCTGCCCCTTATAGATAGGGCGCAGAGCTTCTGAATAGGTAAAGTGTCGCTCTAGGAAATGGTAGTGGGATGCCCCGATCAGAGGCATATCAGAGAGGGAGATAAAGAAGTCCTCATCATCACGAAGGGCCTTTGCCCCTACAAGTGTTGAGGATCCCTGACCAAGAGCATAGGTCTCGTTGTAGGTTAGAATGAGATTTGGACAAGCGAACTGCTCGAGAGCCCTCTCGACTTCCATCTTTCTGAATCCAGTGACTACAATCGTATAGAGCCCCGCCAAAAGCGATTGCTCTACCGCATGTGCAATGATTGGGCGGCCTTTGTAGGGAAGCATGAGCTTCTCTCCTCCGCTTCTCTGAGCTAATCCTGCTGCGAGAAGGATGTTTTGCATACTCATTCCTTGTCCTAGTCTTTCTTACGTATTATACTCCTATCCATTATGTTTGCCACCTATATCAATTGTCTTACTGTCATACTCGGGTCCCTGGTAGGATTGTTTTTGAAGAACCGGTTGAAAAGCTCCTATAAGGAGGTGGTCTTCACCTCCGCAGGGTTGATTACTCTGGTCATCGGCATCTCGATGGCGATGCAAACCGGCTCTTTCCTGATTCTCATCATCTCAACCATATTGGGAGGGTTTGTGGGATATGCTCTGTCTATCGAGGACGGGGTGCTCTCTTTGGGGACCTGGATCGAATCAAAGCTGGGAAAGAAGCATGACTCTGAGGAGGCTGCAAAGAACTTTGCCTTGGGCTTTCTCAATGCATCCCTGCTTTTTTGTTCGGGAGCTATGACCGTAGTTGGCTCCATACAGGCAGGAACAACAGGGGATTACCAGCTGCTCTTGGTGAAGTCGGTCATGGATGGTTGTATGGCGATCATTTTCAGTGCAGTCTATGGCCCCGGAGTCATGGCGAGTGCTTTGGTCATCCTTGTGTACCAAGGATTTTTTACCTTGGCAGGTAGCTTCATCTCTCCCATTTTGGGAGAAGCAGGTATAAATGAGCTCTCTGCAGTTGGGGGAGTCCTTTTGATGATGATCGGTTTGGGGTTGTTGGACATACGAAAAAGCAAAACGGGTAATTTTTTGCCGGCGATGCTGATAGCCCCTGCCTTGGCAATACTCTCCCCCTATGTGGTGATGCTGTTTCCCCTTGTGGGTCTCTAAGGTTTCTTCTTCATATAGGTAAGCAGCTTGTAGATAATATCCTGTTCTTCACTGTTCAGGCTTGATACCATCTGCATGATTGCCTTGAACTTTGGAGAGTAGTTCTCTGCTACTTCCTCGTCGTCTGAGGGTTCCCAGTCCAAGCCGTACTCGAGGTTCTCAAGGCTCAGCCCTGTTTGGGCAGTGAGGATTAGGAGAACGTCCATAGGAGGGCGACGGTCGTTGTGAATCCAGCTGGATAGGGTGCTTCTCTTAACATTGAGCGTCGTGGCAAGATCCACCACACTAGGTGATCCCAAAAGGGTTGTTACGCGGTCCCAGAATTTTTGCATGGTAAGAATATACCAGTATTTTTCCCTTGATTGCTAAAAATGCGTCATAAATCCCAAAAATTTATCAAAATATTTTTATCTTTTTATGATGTAAATATATGTAAATTCTCTCTTTGCTAAGGATGCGTCATTTTTATGGATTTATGCTAAATTCAAGGCAACAGGTTCTCTATGGAACCTGCTGCCTAGGCTGTCTTACCTACTTCTTAATTGCATCCTGCAACGCAGTCTCATTGCCATTACCTCGCTCAACAGGGCATTTCTTGAGATCCCAGATATCATTGGCATATTCGCTGATTGTCCGGTCACTGGAGAATTTTCCACTCGAGGCGACGTTGATGATAGCCTTGCGGTTCCATTCATCCTGATTGCCCTTGTACAGGGATCGGGCACTGGCGTGTGCATCTGCATACATACGCAGGTCTGCGAAATGGAAGTACTTGTCCCCGCCTTCAAAGAGACTTCTGCGAAGGCTCTCAAAGATATTGGGTTCATTCACATTGAAGTATCCTGTAGTAAGCAGTTGGACTGCATCCTTGATATCCTTATCCTTCATCGCCCAGGCAAAGGGATCATAGCCATGTCCAAGTTTTGCAATCTGCTCTTCGGTATGGCCAAAGATGAACATGTTCTCCTTGCCCGCTTCCTCTGAGATTTCCACATTGGCTCCATCCATGGTGCCGATGGTCAGGGCTCCGTTGCACATGAACTTCATGTTTCCTGTTCCTGAGGCTTCGGTGCCTGCAGTGGATATCTGCTCAGATAGGTCGGTGGCAGGAATGATGCTCTCTGCCATTGTCACCCTGTAGTTAGGCATGAAATGCACACTAAGGAGCTTGTTTGCCTCCTTGTCCGCATTGATGACATTGGCAATGTTGTTAATCAGCTTGATGATGAGTTTTGCGTTGACATA
>DMAO01000167.1 GCA_003446545.1 Sphaerochaeta sp. | reverse complement strand
CCATTGCAGTCGTACTAGTAGCTTTATACATCCTTCGATATTCCAAGTTTGGACGCAGTGTCTATGCTGTAGGTGGTAGTGAGCAGAGTGCCCGTCTTATGGGTTTGCCCGTGAGCAGGGTAAAGATTCTTGTCTTTGCAATAAGTGGATTCTGTGCCGCTCTTGGTGGGGTTCTCTTTAGCTTCTATACGCTAGCTGGGTATGCGCTACAGAACCTTGGCTTGGAACTTGACGCCATATCTTCAGCAGTCATAGGCGGGACGATGCTCTCCGGGGGGGTAGGTAGTGTTGTGGGAACTGCCTTTGGAGTTTTGATCCAAGGGACTATCCAGACGATTGTAACCCTCTTGAATCTGAATGCCTGGTGGACAAAGGTTACTATTGCAGTCCTGTTGTGTGTTTTTGTTGTCCTGCAACGAATAATAGCGATGCGGAATGACAAATGAAGCGTTTTGGAGATATTTTTTAGGGAAGTCGATATAGCCATGGTAAGATATTGCCCATGAGTCTGAAGCAACGTATAAACAATCTACCTTTCAGGACAAAGATGATGTACTCCTACCTGATCATCTCTTTGGTCTCCTTTTTGGTGTTTGCCTTCGCTAGTGGGGGGATTGTCACCAGGCAGCTGAGAAGGTCTGCAACAGTACAGACCGAACAGACCATATCACAGGTAGAGAATTCCATATCAGTGTATCTTCAAACCATGGAGCACCTGATAGATTATGTCTCAGACCTTGCATTGGAGGGAACCTCCGATCTTCCCTTACTTTTCGAGAAGCTTCGGTTTGCCAATCCTGAGATTGCAGGTATCTTATTCGCCAAATCTGATGACTCGTTTGTGAGCAACGGGCTTTCAAGGGTTTCCCGTGACCCATTCAGCAATGAATCATGGTATATCCAAGTCAAAAAGGCCAACGGCTCTTTGGTGTTGCTTCGCTCCAATGCAGGAAGGAACATTACCACTGAAGACGTATTTAGCATCGATGATGTTTTCTCCATTGCAAAGGCTTTGGTTGACCCCAAGACAAAAACCTTTTGTGGAGTGGTTCTTTTTGATGTGCGGCATGACATAATCCGTAAATCCATCAACAATGCAAGTATTGGCAAACAGGGGTTTGTTTTTGTACTCGACGATCAAGACGAGATGGTCTATGCCCCCGTAAACTCTGTTGTGCATAGGGTAAACCCTCTCTGGATAACAGGTGGGGATGCCTCTGTAAGTGTTGACATTGAAGGCGATCGGTACTACCTGCAGTCCAAGGTAAGCCAAACTTCTGGTTGGCAGGTTGTAGGGGTGTTCCCTGCAAGTGAAGTTCTCCATGATATGACCACTACGATATATGTGATGGCCATCAGCTTGTTGGGTGCCTTGTTGAGTATTGCCATACTTTCATATGTGCTTTCAAATACGATAACCAAGCCTTTGTCAAAACTGCAACGTCTTATGGAGCAGGCTGAGGCAGGGGATTTTTCTGTTAGGTTCAACAGTCGATATACTGATGAGGTTGGTTCTCTTGGACATAGTTTCAACCATATGCTTGTTCAGATGGAACAGCTAATCCAGCAGGTCTATGTTGAGCAGAAGAACAAGCGCAATGCTGAAATGAGAATTCTGCAGGAACAGATTAAGCCTCATTTCTTGTACAATACGCTGGATACCATCTCCTGGCTTTCCCGCGAGAATGGTGCTGAAGATGTGGTGCTGTTGGTTGATGCCTTGACTAGCATGTTCCGTGTGGGGCTATCCAAAGGCAGGGAAACCATCACCATCAAGGAAGAGATATGCCATGTGTCCAGTTATCTCTATATCCAACAGATTCGCTACAGTTCCAAGCTTTCCTATGAGATTCACGTACCAGTGGAGCTTGAAAGCTACATGGTTCCTAAGCTTATATTGCAACCTCTGGTGGAGAATGCCATCTACCATGGGATAAAGCAAAAGCGGGAGAAGGGGCTCATTACAGTGAATGTCACTATAGAAAATGGAGTGTTGGCATTACAAGTGCGTGATACTGGTCCTGGCATAGAAGAAGGCAAATTGAAGGCCTTGCAAGAGCAATTGCGAGATAGGTTTCGTACTGAGGCTAGTGGGTTTGGCCTTTTTTATGTCAACGAGCAGGTCAAACTGAGCTGTGGATCAGCCTTTGGGGTTGTCCTCGATAGCGAGGAAGGGTTATGGACCACCTCTACTGTGTACGTCCCTGCAAGGGTAAAGGAGTCGGCTGATGGGAAAAATCAGAGTCCTAATTGCTGATGATGAATTGATTATCCGTCGAGGGTTGCGAACGATGCTTGAGAAGGACCCCTCCATCGAGTTGGTGGGTGAAGTAGAGGATGGCGAACTGGCCCTTGACCTTTGTAAGGAGATTAAACCAGAAATTGCATTTGTCGACATCAATATGCCCTTTCTCGATGGCCTATCATTCATTGAATTGCTCAGACAGATGAGCCCCTCTACTGTAGTCATCGTCATCTCTGGCTATGATGATTTTGAGTTTGCCCGCAAAGCAATCGAACTTGGGGTGTTCGCCTATCTGCTCAAACCTGTAAAGGAGACCAGTTTCTTTGAAACCTTGGCCGAAGCCAAGAAAGAGCTGCAGAAAACTCAAGAGGCAGAGGAGTACTTGCTGTGGGCAAAAGAGCAACTTGTCAAGAATAGGGAGTCTCTCGTCTCATATTTCTTGCATGCCCTGTTTTCTGGTAGCTATGAGGAAGGAGAGATACATCAGGAGATGAAGTACCTTGATATACAGATCTTTGAGGATTTTTCGCTCTTCCTGATCAATATGACCCAAAAGACACTTCTCCTGGACAATGACTGGCAGGATTCCTTATTGTTCTTTGCAGCAAAGGAACATGCCATCTCTCTTTTTCCCCAAGGGACACTATGCTACAGAAATGGCAGCAGTGAGATGGTACTACTCAGTGAGGCGCTCCCTGGAAAAGAGAGAAAGATCTTGTTGGATACTTTACAGGAGCATCTTGGTAAACAGCTTCCCTCTGAGCTTCTTTCTGTTTCCACATGTGGCAAAGGCTATCTAGCTATTGCCGAGAAGTTTGCATCCTTGGAAGATGAGCTTGCTCAGTTGAAGCAACTGCCCAAGACAATGGTTCATGCTGAAAGCTATCTTGAAAAGCACTTCTGGGAGAATAGCATTTCATTACAAGAGGTTGCAGACCACCTACAGGTCACATCCCAGCATCTGAGCAGACTTTTTAGGTCTTCCCTCAATGTCACTTTTATTGAATATCTCACTTTCCTAAGGGTACAGAAAGCACTTGAATTGCTTAAGGACTCTGAGAAGAAAATCTATGAGGTTGCAGAAGAAGTAGGGTATTCGTCCCAACACTATTTCTGCACAGCTTTCAAGAGGGTCTTGCACCTTTCTCCTCAGGAGTACCGCAAAACCCAGACACAAGGAGAACATTGATGTATAAGCAATCTTTCCTACGACTTATACTCGTCTTTTTTGTAATACTCGCTCTTTGTTTTTTTGTGTTTGGCTGTGTGCTGTTGTCTCAGAATACTAGAAATACAGAGGGAGCCTACGCCTTTGTCATTGGGATTTCCCAAGCTAATCAGAGGGATCCCTGGCGTTTGGTATTGTCCAAGGAGTTGCAGACGGAGGCTGAAAAACATGACGAGCTCAAACTTATTTTTACTGATGCTGCAGATGATATCGAGAAACAGAAGGCTGATATACAGAGGCTGTTGGCCTATGATGTTGATCTCTTGATAGTCTCTCCTTGCAATGCTGTAGCCCTAACCCAGACAGTCAGGGAAGCGTATCGAAGCGTTCCAATCATAGTCTTAGATCGCGTAGTTGATGGGTACGATTACTCGCTGTTTATAGGTCCTGAGAACCGTCTGATTGGTAGGCAGGCAGGCAAAGCGGTGTTAGCCCTTGCTAAAAATGGTCCGGTAAAGGTATTGGAAGTATCTGCCAGCAGCTTATCCTTAGTAAGCCAAGATCGACATGCGGGATTTTTAGAGGAGATTGAGAAGGCTCCTAATGTTTCCCTCAGTAGTATTCATGTCGAGGATGGAAAGCGTGACAGTGCCGAAGATCTGCTCAGGGCAATGGGAGAAGATCTTGCAGGTGTTGATTATATTTTTGCCCATACGGATTATCTGGCTCTTGGGGCCTTCAAGGCTGTTGCGGCTCTTGGCTATGAGCATTGTAAAATTATTTCGATAGATGGATTTCAGATTACCGATGGCGGGTTGGATCTACTAGCACGTGGAGCCATAGAGGCAACCATTACCTGCCCTACAGGCGGTAAGGAGGCTATACAGTATGCTTTGGATATCCTGAACAAGAAACAGGGTGTACCAAAGCAGGTAATCTTGCGAAACCATACTGTGACGAGGGAAAGCCTTCCACAATACAGGGAATTGCTTAGCCAAAATCTTGTTCCATTCCAGAAAGAGATTCACGTTGGACATGCTCAGATTGCGGATGAAGGTGGATGGCGTTCGGCAAACAAGGACTCTATTGCCCAAGCAGCCAAAGCTTTCGGTATCGATTTGGAGAGTGTGGATGCTTCTTCCCTAATTGAGCAGATAGAGGTGGTTAGGTCTTTTATCGATGAGGAAGTCGACATTATTGTACTTTCTCCCATTGTGGAGAATGGTTGGGAAAAGGTGCTCCAAGAGTGTAAGGACGCAGATATTCCTGTTTTTCTCTCAGACCGAAAAGTCATGGTCTCTGATGACAACCTTTACTACTCCTTCATTGGGGGAGACTTTATCGAAGAAGGCCGTCGTGCGATGAGGTGGGTTGTATCAGCAATTCAGCCTACACTGAAACCTGTAAGGATTCTAGAAATCCAGGGTACTGCTGGAGCAAGTCCTACCAAAGAGCGTAACCAAGGATTTTTGGAGGTTTTATCTCTGATGAAGGCCTATGATGTAGTTGCTTCCCCGTATGGTGATTATAATTTTGAAGGAGGGTATCGCTCCATCATGAATTATATGGAGGACACCCCCAATTGGGATATTGATGTAATCTATTCACACAATGACGATATGGCCCTTGGTGCAGTGAAAGCCTTAAAGGAAATAGGGATAATTCCTGGCTCTGATGTACTTATTGTCTCCATTGATGGCATTGATCCTGCGCTGAAGGCACTCAAGAAGGGTGAATTGAACTGTGTGGTTGAGTGTAGCCCCCTGTTCGGGCCCCAGCTAATGAAGGCGATTGAGGACTATATGAGCGGTAAGGATTTGCCTCGTAGGATAATAACAGATGAGATAGTTTTCACAAAAAATACACCAGCGCAGTATTTCAGGGGAAGGCATTACTAGGGAAAACAGATGAATACTCCATTGCTATTTGACATGCAATTCTTTGAATGTTAGTGCTTAATTCCCCTATCATGGATTGCTAAGGAAAAATGTACGCTACAACAGCCTTTGCTCATTTGATTACCTCAGCTCAAATCGTGTTGTAAAGTTTATTGCAAATATCGAATAAGGAGAAAAAATGAAAGCCTTACATAAATTCGAAAAATCTCAAGGCTCTCACAATAAACTTTATGACCCAAATTCCTCCCCAAGTTGTAACATGGCCAGTCTAGACTGGCCATGNNAAAATAGTTCAATTTACTTTCTGTTGTTGTACTTAAGATAGTATTTTATAAGGGTACTAATCATTGTAGGCAATTTTCAAGATCCTTCAATTGCTGGGCAAACTTTGTAGGGTTTGTCTTTTGTAGTTTTCTCAGGTTCATACGTTTCCACTGCAAAGCAGGCAACCTATTACAATTTGGAATATCTGTTGGT
>DMAO01000088.1:1576-5462 GCA_003446545.1 Sphaerochaeta sp. | reverse complement strand
GGTGTTGCAGATTGCACATTGCTGTTTTTTGCCAGTATGGGCTCAATGTTTGTCCAGTCGACCCCAAGGTGTAGAGGGTTGTATCGTTCATACTTCTCAAAGTCGGCATGTTGGATACGTACCTGTCCTGTATAGTAGGATTTAAGGTTGTTGGCCATGTCCGTTTCCATACCGTCGAGCAGACCGAAGAGCATGACGATGCTCATAGCTGAGACCGCAATGGCAACGGCTGAGAGGAGTGAACGCCTCAGATTCCTGAATATGTTCCTGAAAGCTAGTTTCGGAAGGTTTGTCATCATCGTTGCATTCTCCTATTGGTGTCTGAGGCAAGAAGGGATATCCATCTTGAGGGAGCGTCTGATGGGGATAACCGATACAATCATGGAAAGGGTGATACCTGAGACAAAGGTTATGATGAATGACCTAAGGTTCCATGTCCCTCGCATAATACTTTGAATCCTATAGCCAATGTCCATATCACGCATTAGAAACCCAAAATCGATGCCGACGTTGGCTATATAGATGTTTGCAAGCGCTCCCAAGGCTATCCCTACAACAGATCCAAGCAGACCTATGCCTCCCGCCTCGATGATGAACGAAAGACGGATATCGTTATCCTTCATGCCCAGGGCTCTCATCATCCCTAGTTCACGTGTACGTTCGTACATTGCCATAAGCATGGTGTTTGATATGCCCACAGCAGCGATGATGAATACCAGAAAGAGAATTACTCCTGTACCCCCACGTTTTGCCTCGGCTATTGCCAGGTAGTCTTTGGCCAATTCTCTCCAGCTTCTTGCCTCAAGGTCATTGAGGCCATGAGCATCAAGGCTTGCCTGTATCCTCATAACCTCAACGTCGACATCAGAGCGGTTAGGCAGAGCGATGTCTATCTCGGTAACTGCTCCATCCATACCCAATACCATGCCTGCAGTATCCTTGTCCATCATGATGAGAGTGCGGTTCACATTGGGGTTGGGACAGTTGACAATACCTACAATCTGGGCATCGATTGCTTCGAAAAAGCCTCCATTTCCCCGGGTGACTAGGGTGACCCAGTACCCTACCTTCGCCCCTATGTCTGCGGCGAGCCAGGATCCCATGATCATGCCATTGCTCTCCCCTTTCTCGAGCATTCTTCCTTCAACGAGGGTGTCTTCAAAGTGAAATACCTCGTTGTCCATTTCTGGGTCGATGCCTGTCACCATTGCAGAGAGGCTCCCGTCTTCACCAAAGTCATCGCTATAGAGGATCATGTCGGCTTTGAACAGGGTGCGCTCTGTAGCTGTCCACCCCTCTTTCTTGAGGAGGTCGATTACCTTGTCAGGATTTTCAATTCCCTCTTCCAAGGGGAAGAGCAGTCTGTCAGGCCAGTAACCCTTCTGGTGTATTCTCACCGATGATGTTTCGTACCAGATTAAGTTCCGCATCGATTCCTGTTCGATTCCAAGGAGCATGGAATCGACGATGAGGTACATCATCAGGCCAAATGCAATGGCGATTGCAGTGATGGCCGTGCGCCTCTTGTATCGGGCTAGGTTCTTCATCGCGAGGGTGAAGATGAATTTCATCCATTTCTCCTTTCATCGCTGATGATGGTCCCATCATGGAGAAGCACCAGACGGGAGGCATAGTCCATGACCATCTGGTCATGGGTTGAGAAGATGAACGTGGTCTTGTACTTCTCGTTCATCGTTTTCATGAGACGGAGAATCTCCTCCCCAGTCTTGGAATCGAGGTTTGCTGTCGGTTCGTCTGCTAGGACAATCTGGGGGTTCTTGATCAGGGCCCTGGCAATTGCGACTCGCTGTTGCTGTCCTCCGCTGAGTTTCCCCGGACGGCGGTTTTCCATCCCTTCCAACCCGACCTCCTTGAGAATGGCCATGGTTCGCTTTTTTGTCTCCTCTTCGCTTACGTTGAGGATTGAGAGGACGAAGGCAACGTTCTCATAGGCAGATAGGACAGGGATGAGGTTGTAGGTCTGGAATATGAAGCCGAGGTTGTTCCTGCGGAACTCGGTCATCCCCTTCTTTCCCATCGTGGTAACCTTTTCCCCATTGATGGAAATCTCCCCTTCGTCCAAGGCATCGATACAGCCGATGAGGTTAAGCAGGGTTGTTTTCCCTGAACCTGAAGGACCAGCAATCGAGAGAAAGTCTCCATCAGCAATTTCCAAGGATACCTTTTTCAGCGCTTTGACGACTGTCTCTCCTGTCTTATAGTTACGCGATACGTTCTCAATCTTTATCATCTGCTACTCCTCGACTGGTTGGTCTGTGGGTTTTGTTTTGGCCGAGGCCTTCTTCACCTTGTTCTCTTCTTGCGTTTTCTGGATTGCTGCAGTACCTAATACGGCCCCAAGATCCATATGATCGAGGATGGAAGCCGGCAAGAGCATCATGGAGTTGTTCTGTCTGATCCCTTCATAGATCATATTCATCGATCGTAGCTGCAAGGCTACCGGGTCATTGGCATACTGTTTCGATGCCTCTGTGAATTTCTTGGCTATCTCAACTTCAGCAGCCCCTAGGATTATTCTTGATTCCTTTTCCCGCTCGGCCTGAGCCTGCTTGCTTAGCGAGTTCTCCAACTCCTTGGGTATGATGATGTCAGTAATCTCTACAGAGAGGATGGTCACCCCCCAGGGATTGGTCTTTGCATCGAGGGCTTGCTGGATTTCCTTACCCAACTCTTCCCGCTCGGAAAGTAGCGAAGAGAGCTTGTACTTCCCAATGGAGTCGCGTAGGGCTGTCTGTGCAGAAAGGATAACTGCCTCGGTGTAGTTCTCAACCTCTAGGATAGCCCTCTTGGCATCCCAGATCATCCAGAATGCGAGGGCATCGACATGAACCGGGACGGTGTCCTTAGTGAGTGTTTTCTCTGCGCTAAAATCTGTTGCCCTGATGCGCATGTCTACAAACTCAGCAATCCTATCGGCCATGGGAATGAGGAAGAAGAGTCCTGTACCGTGTACCTTCTTGAATTTTCCAAGGCGTAGGACAACGACCTTGTCCCAGTGCTGCACCAGTTGGACGCCACTTGCAAGAAGTAGCCCTACTGTTGCAAAGATTGCCAAAGGATAGAGGTAGGGTGACAGCTGTCCCATTACCCATATCCACATGATGATGAGCAAGGCAATGGCAGTAAGCCACATCGGAAGCAGTGCGATGATGAGACCTNNGAAAGAAACAAGAAGGACAATGCCTTCCATGGGAAAGGATGGGAAGATGAGCAGCTGTACCCATGCACCAACCCCCATAAAGATCGCTAGGGAAAAGAAGGAGATTGCCCCAAAGTTGAAATCTTTCTTGAGGCTGAATGTCTTGATGTTCTTGATCCTGTCAAACTTTTTCTGATAAAGATTCATACTGTTTCCTTTTTTAGCTTCAATTCAGAGCCCAAATCATTGATATTTGTCAAAATCTCCTCAAGGGAGAATCCGAAGGATGCTGCCTTGGTGAGGTAGGCCTTGGTAATCTGTGAGAGCACCTGCTCTCGCTCAATTGCATTGAGATTAATCTTCTTGTCACTGATGAAGGTACCTGAGCCTTGTTGGGTCACTACAACGTTGCGAATCTCCATCTCGGCATATGCGCGAGCTACCGTATTGGGATTGATGCTCAAGTCTACAGCAAGGCTTCTGACTGTGGGTAACTGAGAGCCTTGCTCCAACCTCCCATCAGCGATTGCCATCTCCACTTGGAAGATGATCTGCTTGTAGAAGGGGACTCCGCTCCTCATGTCGAGACTGAATTCAAGTCTGCTTTCGCCTTCTGGTTTCACGTGGGTTTCCTTTATTGTACTATTGTACGGGTGCATTAGTACAATGTCAAGAATTTCAGCTACCCCATAGTTCTTTTTTAGGAGAATGTCTTGCGCACAGTAT
>DMAO01000088.1:991-1552 GCA_003446545.1 Sphaerochaeta sp. | reverse complement strand
GATTTTTCTCTATCTTGAGTGTTTGATGAACGTGCCTTCCCTCAGTTCCTTGGAAGCCTGCTTGAGCTCGTCCTGGGTGTTCATCACTATAGGGCCTCTCCAGGCGATTGGCTCTCCTAGCGGTAAGGCCGCATAGAGAAAGAAGCGGATGCCTTCCTCCGTGGCTGTAATTTCAATTGTGTCACCCTCTCCAAACAGGACGCCCAAGCCGCTTACAATCTTTTGCTTGGATTCGCTTACCCGTGCAGAGCCTTCAACCATATAGCAGAAGACAGTCTTTCGGGGGTCGACTCCGAAGGTCCACCCCTTGTTGGGNNCCGAGCTTCACATCGAGGTAGATCGTCTTGACAAAGTCACCTTGCTCCGGGCCATTGGTTCCTGCATAGGTGCCGCTGATAACGCGTACCACAGTATCCTCTTCCTTGACGGTGGGAATCTGCTCAGACCGAATATCCCTGTAGACAGGATCTGTCATCTTGTCGCTCTGGGGCAGGTTAATCCATAGCTGGCTGCCAAGCATTCGCTTGGAAGCCTTTGGCATCTCCTGGTGGATGATGCCGC
>DMAO01000088.1:0-855 GCA_003446545.1 Sphaerochaeta sp. | reverse complement strand
ATCAAGCAGCAAGAAGGGATCGAAATCATAGATATCCTGGTTGCCAATTACCCTGACAAGCTTTACCCCGGCGCCGTCAAACTGCACCGAACCGCCTGTAGTCTTTCTGATAGGTTTGCTTTGCATAGTGACTCCTTTGATGATAGGGACTAAAAAACAACACCCGCCTTAATGAAAGCGGGTGTTTGTCGGGTTCGTTCTAGATTACCAGGGAAGGGGCTACGAAGACTCGCANNCAGTAGCTCCTTATCCAGCAGATAGAGACTTTTTGGATCGGAACCGAAGAGTTCATACTTCTGGATATTATCCTGTGCATTCATCTCCTCTTCCCCTTGTTCCTTGACAAACCAGTCCAGAAACTGGAGGGTCCTAAAGTCCTTGAGAAGCACTCCCTGCTCATAGATGGCGTTTATGGAAGCAGTAACATACTGCTCATGCTCCAGGGCCTCAAGTAGGGGGGCCTTGNNGGGGTCACCAATGGAAGGGGACTCGACGGCATAATCATTGTTCAAGAGGTACTGCCTGAAGAGCAGGGCGTGTGCCAGCTCCTCCTGAGCCTGTACCTTAAACCAGTTTTCATACCCCCGAAGGTTCTTGTGTGCATAGAAATTTGCTATATCTAGATAGAGATAGGCTGAAAAGAATTCTTTGTTAATCTGTTCGTTTAGCAGAGTCACTATTTTTTTGTCAATCATGTCTTTCCTCACTTTGTCTGGATAAGATCCAGTCATGCCTTAATATAGCATCAAATGTGCATATCTGCAAATGATAGGGGGCCTTCGCTTTACGTATTGTGTTAGATTTGTGCTGGTGGTAGACTCAAGCTCAACTATGAGTGCTATCAAACGCAAGGCC
>DMAO01000115.1 GCA_003446545.1 Sphaerochaeta sp. | reverse complement strand
GTCGCTTTTGCTAATTTTCAAGGTGGGAGAATCTTTTTAGGTGTCGAAGATAATGGAGTGATCTCAGGCATTAAAAGACAAAACCTTGAAGAATGGGTATTGAATTGCTTTAGAGATAAAGTCTTTCCACAGATTTTCCCTTATTATGAAGAATTGGTAATCGATGATAAAAGAATAGCAATTGTTACTATATTAGCGGGTATCTCAAAACCCTATGTGGTAAAACATAACAATCGTGATGATATATATATTCGAATGGGAAGCCGTTCAGAAATTGCTTCCCGAGAGCAACAGGCCAGACTTTTTTTGTTGGGAGGACTTTTGCAGATTGAATCCCTCCCTGTCCCTGGTAGTTCTCTTGAGTCTCTCGACCTCTCTCGTCTTACATTTTATCTGGAGGAAATAATTAAAGATGTCGAGAATGTCCCTCAAACAGAGAAGGAGTGGGTGACAAGGTTACTAGGTCTTGGACTCATGTGTGATGATACTCTTGGCAAAGATGTCTGTACAATAGCAGGATTAGTCTGTTTTGGGAAAACTCCACGTCGTTATCTAAAACAATGTGGTTTAAGGTTTGAGGCATATCGTGGGAATGAGAAGGAATACGATGCATTGATCGATATTGTTATAGACGGGCCTCTGGTTGCGCGGCGTGAAATGCAAGATGGAAGTGTAGTCGTTGTGGATGGAGGACTTCTCGAAAAGTTCTCTGATGCTATTAGGCCATTCATTTACAAAGAATCTTCTACTATAGGAAAAGGCTTCAATCGTGAAGGAGCTTGGTTATATCCCCTTGAAGTGGTGAGGGAGCTTGTAGTAAATGCTCTTGCTCATAGGGATTGGACTCAAGTTAATGAAGTAGAAATTGTAATCTATAACAATCGCTTAGAAGTAATAAGCCCAGGGGCAATGTATAATTCAATGACGCTAGAAAAAATGCTCGCTGGGCAACGTTCTCCTCGAAATCAAATCATTATGGAAATCTTGCGGGACTATGGTTATGTCGATTCAAGAGGGATGGGGGTAAGAACTAAAGTTGTGCCTCTCATGAGAAAGCAAAATAAAGCTGACCCTGAATTTATCCTCACCGATGATTTTCTCAAGACAGTTCTCCCTGTTAAGAAGAAATAATACTGGGGTTTTTCACATGAATCGTCTTAGCCGGGGTTCCATACAGGAAGGACACTTTATAGACTATATCATATGTAGCCAAACAGAAGATTGAATCCAAGGACAACTACCCCTAGGGCTATATTCTTATGATTACGTAAGTATACATATCAAGCATGTACAATCTGGAATCAGGATACTTGAAACTTATGCCTTTGGCCTCTCTGTCTGTGCCATAAGGTGATTCAGCTCTTCTTCTGAAGCCAACTTGCCACTTCGCCCATAGTAGCCGATAAGTTTGGTCAGCTTCGCAAGCTTTGTTTCATAGGGTTGCATGTCGTCCATTCTCCAGGCCCAGTTATGCGAACCACAGGTAGAGGGAATGTTCATCCTGGCCCTTGCATTCAAGTCCAACAGATCTTGCATGGGAAAGATGGCATATTGTGCATTGCTCGCCATCACTGAGCGTATCATGGCCCACACCACGTCCTTTTGGTTACACCCGAGATACTCCATCACCATCTGTTTGTCTTTTTCCTCAAGCAGTTCAAACCAGCCACGAACAGTGTTGTTGTCATGGGTTCCTGTGTAGGCGACACACTTGCTTGGGTAGTTGTGGGGAAGAAACGAATCAAAGGGATTCGGCCAGTCAGCAATATCTCTGGAAAAGCCAAACTGACAGATACGCATGCCAGGGAAGTTGTTCTCATTTCTAAGCTGTTCGACCTCCGGGGTAACAAAGCCCAGGTCCTCTGCGATGATGGGAAGTTCTCCCAGTTGGGCTCTCACTTCCTTGAAGAAGTCACTCCCTGGTGCCTTGACCCAGGTACCTCTTTCTGCAGTCTTGTGCCCGTACGGTACCTCCCAGTAAGATTCAAAACCCCTAAAATGGTCTATACGTAGGAGATCACACTGATGGAGCTGAGCTTTCATGCGCTGCATCCACCAATGGTAGTTGTCCTTCTTCATTGCTTCCCAGTCATAGACAGGGTTGCCCCACAGCTGCCCGGTGGCGCAGAAACAGTCTGGTGGGACACCACTCACCCCAGTATAGTGACCACTTTCGTCAGTCTTGAACAGGCCGATGTTGCTCCAGGTGTCTACAGAATCAGCGGCGACAAAGATGGGGATGTCTCCAACGATGGAAACCTCATGCTTGTTGGCATAGGCCTTGAGGTCTTGCCACTGCTTTTCGAAGAAAAACTGTAGTACCTTCCATAGTGCAATCTTCTTTTGATATTTTTTCTGTAATTTTGCAACCTGTTCCTGGGAATAGGTGCCATCCTCCTTCTTCCATACACTGAACCAGCGTGCATCATTGTAGTGCTCATACAAATTCATGAAGAGGGCGTAGTCATCAAGCCAGAACCCGTTAGTATCACAGAAAGCAGTGAATTCCTCAGCATTTTCTTTTTGGTCCAGGAAGTTTTGAGCTGATTTTTTAAGCAAGGGCATTTTCCACGCATCAACCATCGAGTAATCAACTGTATCAGTGGGAAAGGGTGGAGGGGAGGCTATCGCTTCTTTGGAAAGATAGCCTTGCTTGACCAGCAGAGGGAGGGAGAGCAACAGCTCATTGCCAGCAAAGGTTGAGCGCGAAGCGTAGGGAGAGTTCCCGAATCCTGTAGGACCTAAAGGCAATATTTGCCAAAACCGTACATCGGCCTCATACAGAGAGTCGACAAATTCATATGCCCTGGGACCAAGGTCACCAATACCATGCCTGCCACCCAGACTGGTGGGATGCAGGAGCACTCCGCAATATCTTCTCTGGTCAGTATTCATGTTTGGTAGGTACCTCTTTAAGGGATTGTCTCTCTACGATGCTGAAAGGGATCTCCATGTGGGTCGATCCCAAAGCTTCTCCATTTATCATGCGAAACAGCGCTTCACTGGCCAGATATCCCTTTTCTTGTGCAGGTTGGTCCACAGTTGTAAGGGCTGGGGTTATGAGCTGGCTTTCTGTGATATTGTCAAATCCAACAACTGAGATATCATCAGGTACCCGTAGGGAATGCTCGTTGAAGTAGAGGATACATCCGATGGCCACTATGTCACTCATAGCTATGACGCATGTCGGTCTGTTCTTCAGTTTTGAAATAAGGTGCCCAGTATGCTTGCCGTCTTCGAGGGTACATTCGCTGACCATCTGGGTCACGCTCCCTTCTAGGTCATAGAGACTCAGATCGAATTCCTTAAGAGCCCGTTCGTACCCACGTTTTCTTCGTTTGGGAACACTTGCCTCAAATTCATCAGAGTCAAAAGCATCTTCGCTCAAGCTTACGATGACTATGCACCTATGCCCTTTTTCCAGGACAAGGCGCATCATTTGGTAGGCGGCCAACTCATCAGGAATATTAACTGAAGGCATATCTTCAGATGGCGTTCCGTCTATTGTGACAAACGGCAGTTTTCTGGTTTTCATGACACCAACTACGTCCATGCCAACTTGCATTCCCATGGTGATGAGCCCGTCAACTGCAGCACAACGCACTGCATCAGTGATGGATTCATTCAAGGGTGGAATAAGGGTTAGGGTGTATCCGTACTTTTGGCACACACTACCTATCCCCTGAATTACCTGTAACGTATAGGGATTTCGCAACGAGTAGTGAATGATCTGGGGCAGGAGAAATCCAATGCTGAGGTGCCTTCGAAGGGAAAAGTTCCTGGCCATGGGGTCAGGGATATAGCCAAGCCGTTCAGCTGTT
>DMAO01000213.1 GCA_003446545.1 Sphaerochaeta sp. | reverse complement strand
TATGATGACAAAGGTAACTCCAATGGCAATGAATCCTATGTAGTAGGAGGAGTCAAGGATATTGACCAGAGTGGTGAATGAGAAGAAGTTTCTCCCAAAGATTGCGAAAAAAGCATAAATGATAACCAGCGCCAAGGGCGCAAGAAGTTTCTGCATATTGATGCCGATTTTCTTTTCCTGCAAGTCTATATTCTCGTTAGTAGCCATACCTGCCAACTCCTATTTGTGAAGTGTTGCCAAACCCATGATCTTCTCTTGGGTCGCATCTTTTATGTCTAGGATTCCAGTGATCCTTCCTTCGTTCATTACCACAACCCGGTCGCTCATTCTCAATATTTCTGTCAGCTCGGAGCTGATCATGATGATAGACTTACCTTCCTTGACCAACTCATTCATCAGGGAATAGATCTCACTCTTTGCACCCACATCGATACCTCGTGTAGGTTCATCAAATATAAGAATTGAGCTGTTTTTGATCAGCCATTTTGCAATGACCACCTTCTGTTGGTTTCCTCCAGAGAGGTTAAGGACAAACTGGTCTATGGAGGGGGTCTTGATTGATAGCTTTTCCACATACTCTTTTGTCGAACTGACCAGAGCTTTGTTCCTTACCAGAAAAGAGGGTGAAAGCTCCTCATGGGAGGCCATCACAGCATTATCGATCACCGATAATTTCGTTGCAAGCCCATAGCGCTTTCTGTCCTCAGACAGATACCCGATACCAAGTCTGACTGCATCCATGGGATTGCTTATCGATGCTCTTTTCCCATTGACTTCAATGGCTCCTGTAGCCTTGTCGGCACCATACAGGGCCCTCGCTGTTTCAGTCCTTCCAGCACCCATCAGGCCTGCAAACCCCAAAATCTCACCCTTGTGCAGATCGAAGCTGACACCATTGACCATGTCACCTGAATTGAGGTTTTCAATTTTAAGGACGACTGGGGCATCAGGGGCAACATTGCTCTTACTCTTGGGTTGCTCGTAGATGACACGTCCGACCATCATGTTGATCATCTCGTCCTTGGTCAGGGAACTTGTCTCTTTGGTCCCGACAAGTTCGCCATCACGGAGAACGGTAACCCGGTCTGAAATCTCCCCAATCTCATCAAGACGGTGGGAGATGTAGATCATGCTGACACCTTTTGAGGCAAGGTCCTTCATAATGGTGAACAGGTCTTCAATCTCAGTATCGGTTAGTGCAGCTGTAGGTTCGTCGAGAACGAGCACCTTAAGGTTGTAGCTAACGGCCTTTGCTATCTCGATCATCTGTTGTTTCCCAACTGTGAGATTCCCAAGCTTGAGCTCAACATCAATATCCATGTGAAGTTTTTTCAGAAGGTCTCTGGCTCGTTGGTTCTGCTTTTTTTGATCAAGCATCAAGCCTTTGAACTTGGTGGATTCACGCCCTATGAAAAGGTTTTGTGCGACAGTGAGATGATCCATCATGTTCAGTTCCTGGTGGACTATAGCTATTCCTGCGTTGAGTGCTTGCTTGGGGCTGTGTGGATTGAACAGTTTTCCCCGGTAATAAATCTCTCCTGAATCCTTGGGAAAAATTCCCGTAAGAGCTTTCATGAGTGTGGATTTTCCTGCACCGTTTTCGCCTACAAGGGCATGAATCTCACCCTCTCTCAGGGTGAAATCTACCTTTTTCAAGGCATGCACACCAGAAAAGCGCTTATCTATGGCTTTCATCGACAACACTGTATTGTTCAAAGCCACCTCCCTCTTGTATCTGATACGATCACTATTTCCTTTCACAAGCATCCTAAGTGTCTTGTCTTTGAAGTCCTCGTTAGCAAATGATTACATGGAAATCCTACGTTGTCAAGAAAATTGTAAACGTTTACAAGCTGTATACATTGAAGAGGTTAATCCTGCTTTGGTTCCTCCTAGACAGGCCTCTTATGATAACTTGCACGAACTATGTAGCCAAGGTAAGGATGAATCCTTTGGCTAAGAGTTAACAAAAATGGCAAATGGATGTACCGGAGAGAGGGTATGGTTCATTCTCAGCCTTGTTGAAATCAGAAACCCTTGGCAGCTAGATATATCTTGGCACAAGCTAAGGAATCGCTTAGTGCCTCATGGTGTTTCAGTTGTATCCCCAAGTGCCTGCTGACAGTATCGAGCTTATGGTTTCTCAGAGTCGGCCAAGCGCGGCGTGCACATTGGACGGTGCAAGCAAAGGTAGGAAGAGGGTAGTCAATGTCGTAGTACTCGAGGCAGTACCTGAGGACACTACGGTCGAAGCTACTGTTATGGGCAACGAGAAGATCGTCACCGATAAAAGCTTGCATCAGAGGCCATGCCTCAGCAAAAGTCGGGGAATGTGCGACATCTCTCATCCTGATGCCATGGATGGCTGTAAAGCCGGGAATGATGTCCATGCCATAGGGTGGTTTGATGAGGGTGTAGTATTGATCGACCAGCTTACCTTCGCGAACCTTGACCAAGGCTACGGCACAGGCGCTTGCACGTTGGTAGCAGGCGGTCTCGAAGTCTATTGCACAGAAGTTCATTGTATCAGGCATCGTCAATCTTAGCAGAACCTACATTCTGATCTGCTTTCCTCCGTTTTGTACTATGCACAAGAGTGTGTGCCTTGTCCATGCAAACATGCATCAGAGATCAGCAAACAGGTTCAAATTCCCTATCTCTGGATGTAGTTCTCCCTTCTCTATGCGGGTTATGACATCAATGACCTTATCATTGATCGGGGTATGGACTCCTGCTCGCCTTGCTTGTTCGCTGAGAGCGCCATTGATGGCTCCAACCTCACAGGGTTTGCCTTTTTCAATGTCCTGCAGCATGCTTGGTTTGAGTGCCCTGTGCTTTTTCATGGCAAAGGGTATCAGGTGGAAGGATAGACATTTTTTTATTGGGTGCGAGTAATTGAAGAGTTTCACAATATCCTTGCCTTGGACAGGTTCGATGGTCACATTCAGAGCTTGGGCTGCATCCATACACTCCTTCATGACCCTCTGGACCAGGATTCTCGCCCCCTTGTTGTCGATGACATCACCAAAGGTGCCTCCCACCACTGTTGCCACACCACTGAAGGCTGTGTTGATAAGGAGTTTGGACCACCGTGCACCCAAAAAGTTCTCCTCTATTTCGACAGTGCCCATAGTCGATAGTACCTGGGCAATCCTTTGCAGAGGCTCCTGGTCAAGGTCTTCTATCATACCAAGGTTGAAGGAGAGGCTGTCAGGTTCGCTCGTCAGCTCTGAAACACCAGGCCCCTTTCTGGTTGCCCCCCATCCAATGGTACAGCCGCTGACCCGTCCCTTGCCCAGGATTTCTGTGAGCTGGGGTTCAGGCAGGCCGTTCTGCATGGTGCAGAGCATGCCGTCAGGGGCAAGGTATTGCTTGAGGTATTGGGCGACTGAAGGGTTTTCCTGTTGTTTGGTAAGCAGGAAGATGAGGTCATACGTCCCTTCCATCTGGGTGGGAAGTAAAGCCTTCACCGGAACAGTGAAGGTAACTTTACCTACCACTTTGGCACCGTTTGCCTGTAAGGCGGCAATATGCTCTTCATTTCGGGTAATGAGGTCGGCTTCGACACCGCCTCTTGCCAGGTAGGCTCCTAATATGGTGCCCAGAGATCCTGCCCCATAGATAGCTATGCGCATGGTGTATTTTCTCCAATAAGGGGTAAGCCCTATATATAGACGGTTGTAGCGACCATCACCAGGATAATGGAAACCAGGGTGTCCATCGAAAGGGTGTTGTCCACATAATCGGCATTCTCCTTGTCGTCAGAGCGCATGAATATGGTGATGATGAAAGGTGGAGGGGTAAGGAACATCAGAAGCACTGCATAGCGGTAGATGGCACTCATCCCTAGCAGGCCGTCTACCAGGAAATGGTTGATGAGCAAGGCAAGTATGATCAAAAGGACTTTCCTGACAAGGATGGTCGTGAATGCCTTTGCCATACCCTCGCCCTTGATATGGATACCATATCCGATTGATATGGCAATGAGGGGTACTGTTAGGTTTGCTAACAGGCTGATGAACTCACCCAAGGCAGTGAAGAGAGGATTGGGTGGAACATTCTTAGCATAAAGACTTACCAGGATCCCTGCAAATATTGCTATGATGACTGGGGATGTAAGGAACTGACGCAGCAGCACTTTCGTATTGTGCACACCATCGCGTTCCTTTATCAGAAAGGCCATCAGGACAAAGAAGACAAAAAGGACCTGTCCCAGGTCGACTAGGGCAAGCTTGCCCAGGTTTTCGGCCCCATAGACTGAAATGAAGAGGGCATAGCCGAGCATTCCCATCTCAAAGCCTCCCATCATCAGGGGGAAGTAGGGAGACTTCATCCCAAGGGGTTTTGCAAGGGCTTTGCCTAAGAGTACCATCACCAGGCATACTGCGAAGATGGTCACTACCAGCAGGAGGTATCGGCTTTCTAGCTCCACATTTGAGAAGGCCTGGAACATCAGGGCCGGCAAGGCTAGGTCAGAGACAATGCGCTTAATGCCGGCTATTGTAGCCTCTGAGAAGCTTTTTGACTTTTGCAGGATAAAGCCCAGCACGAACAACAGGAGAATCGGAAGAATTGACCACATAGTGTTACCACCCTACTAAGATACTTGAACTGATAGGGGAAACGGTATCACACTAGGGGAGTGCTAGCAAGGGAAACCATTGCCTGTCTGATTTTCAGCTCTTGACAGATTTCGCTAGAGATTCTTATACTAGGCTAAACGACGTGATTTACAAACCAACTTGCAGCGTCGCAAAACAAATCGCTAAAGAGGAGCCCTACATGTCTTGGTACAGCCAAACAATCCCCATTTTTTCAATTCTTTTCTTCTTGGGCCTTCCTTTGCGTACAGGAGGTCAGCTATGAGGTGTGCTTAGTCTTCATGAGAAATATGGCGCAAGATATGGGCCAGAAAAGAGACAAAGTTAGAGAAAAGAGAAAGCCATAGACCATTGAAGATGAACTACGGCCACTAGAAGTACCACATAAGGAGATTGGAAAATGCAGTATGAAACTAGAATGAAGTTTGACAAGCATATCATCACAGAGGAATATGTTGTTGATACTAAGACGTATAGAGCTGAACTGGAAATCCAAAGCCTTGGGTTCTGTGCAGGTATGGCAGGCTATGATGAAAGCAGTGTAGAGGTACTGCTCTACGAACAGGGAACAGACACCTTAATCGGATGCGTAGGGATCAAGTTTCCCCTGCTCAAGCGCTCCTCCATCACTAAAGCTGGGCAAATGTTGGCCCCTTGACTTGAAAAAGTTCCTTTTGGAAATACACCTCCTGGGCGGAAGTTCACCCCGTATGCAGAAAAGGAGATCAAGGCCGTGGTAACCGAATTCATTCGGCAGAAAGAGTCATGCCTTGCAAGGGGCTTCTCTTTGC
>DMAO01000246.1:1092-2578 GCA_003446545.1 Sphaerochaeta sp. | reverse complement strand
ACCTATCCATATCCAATCCAAATCCCAATGCATACCATCTGGTTTTCTGGAGCAAACGTGGGGGCCGTTTTGTATCGAGTCACTATTTCAGCGAACGGTTCCAACAGGAACTTGTACGGTCAAAGGTATTGGAGATGGAGGAAATCAAGGAACGCAACATTACCTTCCACTCCTTGAGGCATATGGCCAATACGCTCTTACGTGGTTCTGTTGATGAGCATGTGCTTCGTATGACCATAGGGCACAGCAGTGAGCAACTCTCCGACCTCTATACCCATCTTAGCCAACGAGGCCTGAAGAGCGTGGTCCTTGCCCAACAGAACAACATCTTGCCATTGTTAGATGAGGATACTGTCTAGTATCCTTCTGTTCTAAGGTAGCGTGCCGTCAAGCTTTCTTTGGTGTCCAGGATGTTGGGCAAGGGCCCAGCATACAGCAACTTACCACCCTTATCCCCTCCCCCCGGGCCAAGGTCTACGATCCAGTCAGCCTGCCGGATCAGCTGCAGGTTATGTTCCACAACTATCAAGGTTGCTCCCCTTCGTACAAACTCCTGTAACAACAGGTTGAAATGTTCCACATCCTGGGGATGTAACCCAATGGTGGGTTCATCCATGAGAAAAAGAGTTCTAGAAGTTTCCTTGGGCATTTTTACCAAGGCTTTAGCAAGCTTGAGTCGTTGTGCCTCTCCCCCTGATAGGCTTGGCAGCGTTTGTCCCAGCTCCAGGTACCCGAGCCCGACATCCTGCAGGATAGTGAGCTTCTGTTGGAGTGCCCAAAAACCGGTAAACAAAAGAGCTGCTTCCTCGACAGTCAACTGAAGGATATCGTGAATCGAGTGCCCTTTGTACAAGACTGATAGAACTTTCTCATTAAACTGTTTTCCTTTGCAAAGCGGACAGGGAACGGTCCGGCCCTCAAAAAAGAGGAGGTTACTGGTAATGGTCCCCAATCCTTCACACCGTTCGCACCTGCCACCGGGTGAGTTGAAAGAGAAGCTTTTAGCTGATAAGTCACTAGTATTCTTGATTGCCTCTTTGGCAAAAACCTCCCTTATAGGGGTATAAAAGTCCATAAAGGTTGCAACTGTCGAACGTTTCATAGCCCAAGGAAGGGGTTGGTCGATAAGCAGTATTTCATCGAAATGCTTGGAAAGGCTTGGGTCCTTTGCCAAAATATCAAATACCAATGTCGTTTTTCCTGATCCTGAGAGGCCTGTAACCACAGTAAATAGTCCAAGAGGAAATTTCACATCCAGATGCTTGAGGTTATGCAAGGAGGCATCTTTCACCTGGAGATACCCATATCCGGGTTTCCTAGGGATTCGAAGCACCTTGTTCTGTTCTTGCAAATAGAAACTGATGAGGGAGGACGGAGTATGTTTAACTTCATGTATCGTCCCACTTGCGAGGAGAAGTCCTCCATGCCTACCTGCCCCAGGCCCCAGCTCAATGATAGAATCGGCTTCCTTGATGACAGAGGGATC
>DMAO01000246.1:0-1052 GCA_003446545.1 Sphaerochaeta sp. | reverse complement strand
GGATGAAGTCCTACAGTCGGTTCATCAAGAATATATATGATTGAGGTAAGTTCGGAATCCAAGGAAGAGGCCAATCGCAACCGCTGGGTCTCCCCAGCACTGAGGGTAATGACCTGCCTGTCGAGGCTCAGGTACCCAAGCCCTACCTGTACAACATTCTTGATTTTTGTTGAAAGATCAAGAAGGTAGGAACCTATCAGATGGTGTTGTTCCCGTGTAAGTTTCGTATCAAGGCTTTCCACCCATTGTAGCAATACTTGTAGGCTCACCTGTGATAGTTCGGGCAGCCGTGTATTCATGACTGTTGCAGTACGTGACAGCGTATTCAGATGTTCACCGTTGCAAGTGGAACAGGGTTTTTGCACCAAATATTCCTTGATATCCTTGGTAAGGCCCTTATGCTCTGAGAGCCTTCGAAGGAGCATGGTAGTGACACCTTCAAACATACTGGTTTTAGGAGCCGCCTTGGAAGGGTGCAATCTGGTGAATTGTTCGCTTTCACAGCCATACAACAGGAGGTTTCGTTGTTCTGCCGAGAATTTGGCAAGGCTCAGGCCATCGACAGGGGGAAGCTCATAATAGGCAAGAGCGTCCTTGAAAAGCCCTATCGCATAATCTTTGTAACGATGCTTCCAGAGCCTGATTGCCCCTTCTTCCAGAGTGAGGCTCTCATCAAGCAAGGATGTGAGGTCCACATCCCAAACAACACCTAGCCCTTGGCAATTCGGGCAAGCGCCTTCATCTGTATTGAAGGAAAAATGGGAAACGGTAAGCTTGGGGACCCTTTGCTTGCAAGAAGGGCAGATGCAATATACGCTGGTGGAATCTTTAGTCCTTACCACCTCCTCTGCAGCTATATCTTGGGCGAACGTATGGTTGCAGTGTTCACAGCTTCGGAAGGAAAGCTGCTCGAAGACCATCCGTAGTCCAGTGTAGATGTCAGTAACCGTACCGACGGTGGAGCGTGGGTTCCTGTTCTTGTATGTTTGTGAAATATGAATTGCAGGTGACAGGTTCTTGATGGATTCAACTTTGGGTCTATCGATGCCCAG
>DMAO01000297.1:4323-14502 GCA_003446545.1 Sphaerochaeta sp. | reverse complement strand
TGAAATAAGCATGAATTGTTGTTGACTATAGGTTTCTAGTCACAATTCTCGATTCAGATCATAGATTGCAGGTACTCATCATCCCAAGGAATACGTACTTTTTGTAATCTTCTAGCCTCCCTTGAGAAAAGATTATGCTTGAAGATAGACTCAGTATTGCCCTGCCATAGTATCAAGGGAACACGTATTTCTAAAGGCTTTGATAATTTTACTTGACAGGAGAGGATATTGAACTAATAATTACTTAAACGCATAAGTAGAGGGTAACCGATGATTTCCACTGGTAATGAATATATAGCGATTCCAGAAATTGAACCAAATTCTGATGTACTCAGTATCAATGTCCTTTCGATGGAACGGAGGGGTATGATTGAATTCAGAGGAGGGGATAAGCCTTTTTTGTCCCTTGGCCTCTATATTGATGGAAACAAGGTAATCCTCACTGAACGAGAGCAGGATCGCTATTGGATTCCTGTATTTGGCTCAGTGAATGAAACCTATGAGATCCGTTCGATAGTGCTTGCACCAAGAGACCAGAAAGGTTTTGTGCAGAAAGTCACTGTACAGAACAATGGCGAGCAAACACTCTCTGTTGCCCTACAGCTGGATGGCTCGATTGGTGAGATCCTCCATACGGTCAATGAAAGCAAACGTTTTGAGGGGAGTTTGCATGCCTATAAGACCGCCTGGTCTGAATGCCCATGCTTTGATATCCGCTCGGGTTTTCCTGTACTGGCAATTGCCCCGATCTGCTCTGGCCCCAGCACCTGGACATATACAGAGGGAAAAGCAATAACGTTTGACATGCACGCCTCTTTCGATGTCGAAGCAGGAGCAGAACAGAGCTTTTCAATCTACTGGGGAGTAGGGTATGAGGAAGTTTCTGCAGTTACGATGGCACGGGAGCTATCGAGACAGGGTTTTGGTGCCCTTCTCTCTGAGACCCGTTCGTATCTCGATTCGATCATCAGAACAAGTGGTGATGAGCGGCTAGACACATGCCTGTTCAAGAATCTTATCTTTTCTATGTATTATGCAACAGGGAAAACCATCGATACCGAAGAGCTGGTACTTGTTACCAGTAGGAGCCCCCGTTACTATGTCTCAGCTGCCTATTGGGATAGGGATGCCTTGCTCTGGTCATTTCCTGCAATACTTGAAGTTGATGAACAGCTCGCCAGAGAGATGCTCTTCTATGTCTCGACTAGGCAGAAGAAAAATGTCGGTATCCATAGCAGGTATATCGATGGTACGATTCTCGAGCCGGGTTTCGAACTCGATGAACTCTGTGCCCCTATTCTTGCCATTGAAGCCTATCGGATCAAAACAGGAGAGCCTATCCTCGATGATGGCAACATCATCTCCCTGATCGAAAGGATCATACGGAAACTGCTTGCTGCAGAGACGGAAATAGGCCTCTATCAAACCTTCCTCCAACCAACTGACGACATGCATGTCTATCCCTTGCTAACCTATGATAATGCCCTGGTATACTCTGTTTTTTCCATTCTTACCACCTGGGATTGGAAGGGAAAGAAAGACCTTTGGCAACAGAAAAGCGAACAGGTGAAACAGGCAATTGAAACCTATTTGGTGAAGCAACATGATGGTAAGAAGCAATATGTATGGTCTGTCGATGTTCAAGGGAACTATGATATCTATGATGAACCACCAGGAAGCCTGTTGTTACTACCCTTGTTTGGCATTGCTTCCTCTACAGATGAGACGTATATACATACAGTCTCCAAGATAACGGATCCAGCGTACAAATATTCGTTTGCTGGGACAAAGTACTCAGCAATCGGGTGTCCGCATGCACCTCATCCTTGGATATTGAGTCTGGCGAACAGTGTCAGGGTCTCGCATGACGAAGAGGCCCTGGAAAAGCTTCTTTCTGCACCAATGGACCATGGCATCGCCTGTGAGAGCATTGATGAACATACGGGATATTCGAAAACGGGAGAGGCCTTTGCTACTTGTGCTGGGTATCTTTCCTATGTCCTCATCGGGGAGTTGAAAGCACGTGAAACATGGAAAACGCATTAAGTATTCACCTTGGGAACTAGAATCTGCGATTACCAGCAGCAACGAGGTATTCTGCCAAAGCATTTTCTTTCAAGGGAATGGAAGGTTTGGGCTCAGGGCAGTTCTTCCTGGGGATACATACACACGCACCAACCATGGTGTCTATAAGGCTGGTTGCTTTGAATATATCAAGACGGGCATTACAGATATGGTCAACTTGCCCGATCCTTTCAAGATGGATATCACCATTGGAACTCATACGCTTTTACATACAGCATGTTTGCAAACCTTGGATATGAAAAGGGGAGTGCTGAGAAGGGAGTGGAAGCTCAAGGAGGTGAATTGCATCTACGAACGGGTGATTTCCTTTTCGAGGCCAGATCTGGTCGCCCATCGCTTGGAAGTGCATGCGAAAGAATCTCAGTCTCTCCTGATTCTCGATTACATTGATGGAGATGTCGAGAATCTCCCAATCAACGATGACCAGACTGTGGATAATGATGAGAGTATCAAGCTGCTCAAGGACTATCAGAGTTCATTTGCCAATGGTGTGCAGCAGGTGAGGTTCCAAACCCTTCATGGCACCTCTTCGCTGAAATACTGCAAGACCTTTGCTTCCTCTAGCAAGGGTAGGCAGACAGGATTTGGTATGCGGTATGAAGAGAGGCTTGAGGCAGGATCAGTTTTTTCCTGCGAGGCTGTTGCCAGCTTGGATGGGATGGATGTGACTGGCTATGACTTTTCTACTGTTGCATCGCAGGCAGCCTCTGACCTTTCTCAATTTTGGGACCACCAGGACATCAGGCTGGAAGGACCTGTCGAAGATCAATGTGCCATACGGTATGCACTTTTTATGATGAGACAGAATGCTCCGGAACCGGGGCTTTCGATCGGAGCGAGGGGGCTTTCCCATAGCCGATACAAAGGCTGTTATTTCTGGGATACTGAAGTATTTGTACTTCCCTATTATCTCTATACCCAACCTGATATTGCAAAGAATATAATTCAGTACAGAGTCAAGACTTTCCCAAGTGCAAAGGCGTATGCGAAGTCCTTGAATCTTGAGGGGGCCCGTTATCCCTGGATGAGCTCACTTGACGGGTCAGAGCAGTGTGAATCCTGGGATACCGGTAAATGTGAAGTGCATGTGACCTCCGATATAACCTGGGCTATGGACCAGTATGTCCGGGCTACTGATGACAGGGTGATAGAGAAAGAATATCTTTCAGAAATTTATCTGGAGACTGCTAGGTTTTGGGCTTCCCGATTCACGTATTCGCATAAAAGCGGGGAATATGAGATGCTTTTTGTGAAGGGTCCGGATGAATATGCCGGAGTCACCAAGAACAATACCTTCACCACCATGATGGCCTTGCATACCCTTAAGCTTGCCTTGGAGGCTGCAGATAGAGGAGATGTGGACCTGAAGCAGGGGGAACGGGAGACTTTTTTGGATATCCTCAAAGCTGCAAGAATTCCCTATAGTGATGAACTGGGCACCTATCTGGAGGATGACCTTTTTGAACATCTGGAAGCTTTTGATCTCAAGGCACATAAGTTACAAGGAAAACCCTTGTACCACACTATCTGTTTTGACAGGCTTCAGCGGTACAAGGTCATAAAGCAACCAGATGTCATTCTCCTGTACCTGCTTCTTCCCAAGCTATTTAGCAGAGAGGAATCACTCAATGCCTGGAATCTTTATGAACCGCTTACTTCTCATGATTCGACACTCAGCTGGGGAATGCATGCTCTCGCTGCCTATAGGTTGGGCCTTCGGAAAGAAGGGGAGGCTTATTTCTCAAAGGCAATGTTCCTCGACCTCGAGGAGCTGATGGAAAACACCACTGGTGAAGGTTTGCACATTGGTGCGATGGGGGCTTTCCTTCAGGCTTTGCTTTTCGGAGTGGTCGGGCTTTCTTTTGAAGAATCGGTTGCTGTCAACCCCTCGTTGCCTGCCACTTGGGAAAGCCTAACGTTTGAAATTGCATGGAAAAGGGAGCGTTATCTCGTTCGGTGCACTAAGAAAGGTGGAAGTGTAGAAAAGATTTAGTTGACAAATCGGTAAATGAGTTCAATACTTACTTAAACGCATAAGTTAGAGGCAGTACATGGCAATGAAACGGATCAACATGAAGGACATAGCAAGGAAAGCAGGGGTTTCTACTGCAACTGTCTCCTATATTATCAACAAACGCACCGATCAGGTCATCACTCCACAAACCATCCGGAAAGTGGAGGAAGCCATCCAGCATTTGGGCTATGTACCAAACCTGGGAGCAAGGGCCTTGGCTTCAAAGCATACCAAGCTCTTGGGTCTTTTGATTCCACAGACAGAAGAAAAAAAGGAACTCATGTTCTCCAATTCCTTTTATGGGGAGTTCCTCTCGAGCTTTGAATATGAAGCCAGGAAACGTGGGTATAATATCCTCATCAGTGGTACTGACGTCGATGAAAGCTATTTTGATGTAGCTAGGAAACGAAGTCTTGATGGCATTGTCATCGTTGGTGTTGAGGATGAAGCGGATATCGTGGGGCTAAAGAAAAACGGAATCCCCACGGTGCTTGTTGATTCCTACGGTATGGATAAAGAGTTGAGTTCCGTAACCATTGATGATAGAAACGGGGGATTTGTAGCTACCGAGCATCTCATCTCGATGGGACATCGAACTATTGGTTTGGCAACTGGCTATCTGACCAAGGAAGGGGTAAATAGGGAGCGTTTGAAGGGGTATGAGGAGGCATTGGACAAGTATGGGATTGAATTGGAAGAAAGATATGTCTATTCAGGTACCGTTTCTTACGAATATGGGTTTGAATTGGGTTTGGAACTGGCGCAAAAGCCAAATCGCCCAAGTGCGGTTTTCGCTACTGCTGATATCCTTGCTTTCGGGCTTCTCAAGGGATTGAAACAGGGTGGGCTGATAGTCCCCGATGATATTTCATTGGTTGGGTTCGACGACGGGTTCCTTGCAAGCAACACTGATCCAGCGTTGAGTACTATACGCCAGGATGTAGATAACAAAGCAAAGATTGCTGCTAAATTGGTGATTGATACGATAGGGAATCAGGAAGACCATTCGAATATTGTGTTGCCTGTTTCCTTGGTAAAGAGGGATTCTGTCAGGAAAATTGGGTGATTATTGATGGTCCGAAGCCGTGCGGGGCTTCGGATCATCGAAGTGATTCATAGTGGTGTATCACTGCAAAATCAATTGTAGTGAGTTCAAAGCAGTTTGTACAGACAGGAAATGGAATGTCTGTACCAGGAGGTTTGTTGTGATGAAAACAACGAAAAAGGTTCTTTCACTCGCGCTTGTTCTAGTTCTCGCGATATTTCCCATTTTCGCTGCCGGTACTCAAGAGGCTGCTAAAACGGGAGTGACCTTGAAGCTTGAGCAGTTTTCCGGTTCCGATGCAACGCTTTCGGGGAAAGCACTCAAGGGTATGATTGCTGAGTTTGAGAAACAGAATCCGACGATTAAGGTCGAATTGCAGACGATTGGGTATGATGATTATTTCACCCAGCTTCAGAGTAAGGTCGTCGGTGGGAATGCCGCAGATGTATTCGAACTCAATTATGAGAATTTTGTTGCATATGCCAGCGAAGGTGCCCTATTGGATATTACCTCACTGCTGGGGGATACTTCTGGCTTCAACGAAACAGCATTCAATGCCTTCAACTATCAAGGTATCCAATATGGAGTACCCAATTCCTTCTCCAATGTAGTTTTGTTCTATAACAAGGCTCTTTTTGACAAAGCAGGGATTGCCTACCCGACAGATTCCTGGACCTGGAAGGATATTGAGGTTGCCTCGGAAAAGATCATGAAGCTGGGCGACAATATCTGGGGTTTCTACAGACCTTTCTCCTTCCATGAGTTCTACAAGGGTGCTGCCCAAAATGGTGGCTCCTTGATGAGCTCTGATAGAAAAGCCTTTACCGTCAATAAGGCTGAGAATATCGAGGCCGCTTCCCACATGGTCGGCTGGCAGAATGATTCAAAGATCATGCCCACCGATGCGGATATGGCAGGAATGGGCGATTGGGACCTTTTCAAGAGTGGTCGGCTTGGTATGATCGTAACCGGTATCTGGGCGTTTGCAGATTTTACGGCCAACTGTCCGTTTGAGTGGGACATTACCATTGAACCAGGGAATGTTCAGAAGGCAACACACTTCTTCTCAAATTCCTATGTCGTAAGTGCGATAAGTAAGCATCCGGCAGAGTCAGCAAAGCTTGCAGCCTTCCTTGCAGGAAGCAAGGAAGCGACAAAGCTGAGAGTTGAAGCCTCTTGGGAACTTCCTCCTGTAACGTATCCTGAGATTATTGAGAGCTACCTTTCGATTACCCCTCCAGAAAATCGTAAGGCTGTGTTTGCCTCTCTCGATTATCTTGTGACACCTCCTGTAAGTATCCAGCAGGCTGAGATGACAGCGATTATTCAAAGCCATCTGGATATGATCCTTTCTGGAAAACAGAGCGCTAAAACAGCCCTTGATGCCTGTCAGAAAGAGCTTGAAGCAAAGATCTCTCTCTGATTTCTCTATGCATGGCATGGTCGACAAGCGACCATGCCTTTGGAGGTCCCTATGAGTATTCAGGGTAGGAGGGGTATCCGCGTTGCCCTACCCTTTCTTCTTCCGAGCCTACTCGGTGCAGCTCTTTTTGCTATACTTCCTATTGGTATATCATTGCTGTTGAGTATTACCAGCTGGACAGGGATGTCCAAGGTAACGCTAACTGATGGTTTCTTGAGGTTTGTTGCAGAGCACTCGGTAGGTTTGGACAATTTCGCAGCAATTCTGTCAGATCATGAGTTTTGGAGAGCCTTGTCACATAATCTCTACTTTATTGTGCTCTATTTGCCTTCGATTCTTCTCTTTTCCATGACTTGTGCACTCATCATCAATGCACAGAGACGAGGTGCAGGACTCTATAGGGTTGTGTATTATCTTCCTGTTCTCACTAGCTGGGTTGCAGGTTCATTGATCTGGAAATGGCTTTTAAGTCCTGTCTATGGTCCGATCAACAATTTTTTAGCTATCTTTGGGGTAGAGGGCCCTCTTTGGCTGCAAAGTGAGCTTTGGGCAATGCCCTCCATCGTGATCGCCTCAATTTGGAAGGACATGGGGTTCTATGCCATGGTCCTTCTAGGTGGACTTAAAAGTATAAACACCGAGTATTATGAGGCTGCCCGTATAGATGGGGCTTCTCCTCTGCAAATGTTTCGTAGAATTACCTTGCCGCTGCTCTCCTCCGTTTTGTTCTATGTCACCATGCTCTCCATGATAAACGCATTCCAACTATTTCCCCAGGTGATGGTTATGACTAAAGATGGGAATGCAGGGCCTAATGGGGCGACAATGGTAATGGTGGAACGAATTTATAAGTATGCCTTTCGCTATGGCAAGATGGGCTATGCCGCATCATATTCATGGATTCTCTTTGTGATAATCATGGCTTTTACCTATATCCAGAAACGGGGTGAGAAGAGGTGGGTTAGCTATGATGTATAAGAAATCCATTTCAACGGTTCTCTACCATGTGTTGGCCATCCTGTTGGGCGTCATAGCTATCGTTCCCTTCCTTTGGATGATCTCCACATCCCTGAAGAGCAGTGGGGCCTTGCTGGTCATCCCTATTGAATGGATCCCAAAGGAACCGACCCTATCGGCATATAAGAAACTTTTCGCTTTGACGGGAATCGTCCGTTCGATTGGCAATTCACTCGTGGTTTCGTTCGGCGCTGTATTTGTAGCGTTGTTGTCCTCCTCCATGGCGGCTTTTGCCTTCTCGAAGATCCATTTCAGAGGTAGTGGTTACTTATTCATGATTTTCATTGCGTCCATGATGCTTCCCAGTCATGTCATTTTCATTCCTTTGTACTTGATTATGAATGATTTGCATTTGGTGGACACCTTGTTTGCCTTGATTCTTCCCTATACTTTCAAGGCATTTGCCGTTTTCATGCTGCGTCAACAGATGATGGGTATTCCTGATGCCTATCTGGATGCTGCTGCAATTGATGGTGCATCTCTCTTCAGATCCTTTTTCACGATTTTTCTGCCCCTTTGCAAGACGGCCTTAGCGACCTTGGCTATCATCATTGCAATGGATGCCTGGAATGACTACCTCATGCCCCTTGTCCTTATGACAAGTACAAAGAATTATACGCTTCCCATTATTCTCAACGCTCTTTCAGGGCAGTTCAAAACTGCATATGATCTTCTGATGGCAGGATCGTTGATTTCTGTCATCCCGCTTCTGATCATCTATATCACGGCTCAGCGATACTTTGCCAGTGGTTTCCTGGTGGGAGGGGTAAAAGGATGAAAACGGTATATTTGCATGGATGTGAACCCTCAAATTTCGTAGTGGACGAGGGGACGAGCCATTTCTCATTTCGCTTCAAAGGGAAACATCTCTGGGGCGCTGGTGAACACTTTGATAGGGTTGAGTTTCTTTCACACAGAAGAAAAAATGAGGTGAAGGAGGTCTTTACCAGACAGGGTGAAGACTCCTATCTTCCTCTTCCTCTTGTGCTTTCAGATGGGATCGCTTTCTTGGTGGATAGCGATAGGGTATTCGATATGGACTCATATCTGGCAGGTGATGATGTGGTTGTCCATATCACCGGTCAGTTTGGTCCCGAAGATACTATTCTTTTCGCTGAAGGGACTCCGAAAGAGACCCTTTTGCAGTTGCTTATGTATCTGGGGGGTGTTCGGATTCCCCCTGATTGGGTCTTCGGAGAATGGGCGAGTGCCAATCGTTGGCGCTCACAGGAAGATGTGGAGAAGGCGGTGGAACAGGCTGAAATCCATGGGTTTCCGATTTCTGTAGTGGTCGTGGAAGCTTGGAGTGATGAATCGACGTTCTATACGTTCAATGAAGAGGAAGGCCTGTGGCCTGATGTGCAAGCTTTGCTTGCAAAGATGGAACAGAAGGGCATTCATCTGGTTCTCTGGCAGTGCCCTGTGTTCAAGGCGTTGGAGGAGGGTAGGACTGATGAACGTCACCAGAGGGACCTTTCCTACATTCAAGGGCATAAACTGGCAGTCTTGAATCCCGATGGAACGCCCTATAGGATTCCCAAAGGGCATTGGTTCGCTGGTTCGATGGTTCCTGACTTCACAAATGAGGAGACGAGAGCGTGGTGGTTTGACAAGCGCGCCTACTTGCTTGACCTTGGGATTTCCGGATTCAAGACCGACGGAGGAGAATGCATTCTCAGCGATGAGGTATGCTTTCATGATGGTTCTACAGGCAAGGAAATGCGAAACAGATATGCTCAGAACTATGTTGAAGCATATTGTGATTACATCGGGCCAAAGCGGATTACATTTTCCAGAGCAGGCTACCTTGGATCCAACCATTCCAATTTGTATTGGGCGGGGGACCAGGTCTCTGAGTGGACAGAATTACGAGCTGTATTGAATGCTGGACTCTCTGCTTCCATTTCTGGAGTCTTTTGGTGGGGGTTCGATATTGCTGGCTTTGCTGGTCCTCTCCCCTCTCGGGAACTGTATCTGAGAAGTTATGAACTAGCTTCCTTGGTGCCTCTGATGCAGTGGCATTCTGAACCGGTAGGGGGCCAATTCTCTGAGGTTATGAAGGGAGAGGATGTGTTCAACGACAGGAGCCCTTGGGGCATGGCAGCGAAGAAGGGGCAGGATATTCTGACCATATCCAAGCGCTACAGCAGGATGAGAAAGGCCCTGAATTGGTATTTGCTACGTGAAGCCTCTTTTTCACAAACACACTTGCAAGCATTGATGAAACCTTTGTTCTATGAGTATGACACACGATATTCCTCTGTTTATGACGAATTCCTTTTGGGTAGGTCCTTGTTGGTGGCTCCTATGCTCGAAGAAGGAGAGATATCACGAACGGTGATACTCCCAGAAGGTGTTTGGTATGATGTGTTTTCCCAAATCCAGCGTACCGGTCCGTGTAGTATCGAATGTGAGTATCCCCTCGATAGGATAGGTATTTTCATCAACACAGTGGAACCGGAGTTTGAACGCTTGAAGGCGGTGTTTGCTGGTTTGCTCTGTGTGTAGTGTCTGCAAAAAAGCAAATAAGCGGTAATCGAGTTGGTTTGTGCCTTGGGTGTATTTTCTTCCCAGAGGTAGTATTTCAAAATAGAC
>DMAO01000297.1:0-4315 GCA_003446545.1 Sphaerochaeta sp. | reverse complement strand
CTAATTACCAGGCTCAAACAATCCTGAACTGATAGGGGAACCGTTACAACGGATGTCTGCGTCCTGTTGGTCTGGACAATGAAGCCTGGCTATCGAGTCTCTTCTTCTCCCTTGCCACTTCCCTTATGCAAAGCCAGTAGTTGGTGTCCTCTGTACCTCTAGCTTCCTTGATCTTCTTTTCCAGGAGCTCTTCGCTGTCCAGCCAGTCAGTACGCACCCTACCAAGGTCAAGGAAGTGCTCTGTTGTCTCAAGGAGATCATGTTGGTCCCTGTTGGCCAGCTTGTCCAACACCTCTTGGGCATAGGGGTCATAGGAGGGGTTGGTGAATCTGTCGGTGTCTGTTTTGTAGGTGAGCATGAACTCATCAACTCCTTCAATGCCATTGTCAAGCAGGGCACTGTCCTCAATGGTATACTCCATGTAGAAGTAGAAGAGGCTTGAGATTCCCTTGTCAGAGGAACGACGCAGGATGCGTCCCAACCTCTGGATCCTCTGCCTCTGCACCGAGTTGGATGAGAGGACAATGCCCACATCGGCAGAGGGTATGTCAAAGCCCTCGTCGAGGGCCTTGCACGACACGAGTATCCGCACTTCCCCGTCCCTGTAGCGATCGATGGCATGCTTTCTTGCAACCTCGCCCATCTCGCTATGATACCGGGCGACCCTATTGGGATAAGCCTTGTCCAGGGCAAGGAAAAGCAGGTCAGTTTGGCTGATACGTTCGCCGAAGATGATGATCTTCGCCTTGTTGCCAAGTTTTGCTACCAAGGCTACGGCAGCAGTCACCCGAGCTTCTGCCTCATAGACAATTTCCTTTCGCCTGTAGAAAAGAAAGATAAGCTTGAGAGCCAGATTGCCGGCCTTGCTTTCAGGATCCTTTGCCAGCATTTGCAGGGTAGGGATAAATCTGTCTTGGGGAACTGATTTTATCGCGGGGTATACTTTTATCAGCTTTTTCATGATGGTGGTTATCTTGTCTGTGATGCCATAGTACTCTTCTGCTTCCTCATCATTCAGATAGAGCCCTAGGTTATACAGCACACAGGTGTTGATCACCTGTGCCCTGATAGCCTCTGAAAACCCATAGGAGTAGAATAATGGCCCTAAGGCCGGGACCAGGATGGTGTTGAAGCCCTCTGTCTGGGGTGTTGCTGATAATCCTAACGAATAATACTGCTGAGGCTTCTTGGGATCCAAGAGGCGCATGAAGTCAAAAATCTTCCTGTTTTCCGCACTGGCGTAGTGGTGGCACTCATCAGCGATGATGAGGACGGGCTCACCTCTCTTGAGGTTTTCAGCAATGTGCACTGATAGCTTGTACCTTGCTGAATTGATCACGTAAATCATGTAGCGCTTGTCAGGGGTATCCTTGTTGAGCCCACAGTAGTTCCCGATATCCTTCTTCTCTATACCGAAGGTCTCCTTGTAGGTGAGCAGGCTCTCTGTCCACTGGGCCACCATGAACTGCTTGGGGACGATGATCTTTACCTGGAGCTTGCCCTCGAGCCTTTGCTGCAGCCTCTGTGCAGCAGCGAGGGCTAAGATGGTCTTCCCTCCTCCCGTCACCACTTGGATGATACCCCGGCTCTGGTTCTGTTCCCATGCATCCAGGCACGCTTCTTGCCAAGGGTAGAGATTCAGTTTCATCGCACAAGGCTCCTTTGTTTCTGCTAGCTATGAGCAAGGTATCACAAAGAGGGACCAATGGCCAGAAAGGAAAGAGGCAGGGTTCGTTTGGTGCTTGCATATCTTTCCGGTAATGGGGATAAGAATTATTGTCTTCCCATCCTTTTTTGATGTGGGAATGGGATACATTTCTTATGACACTCTTGAAATACCTCTTATCATGTCTTACTATTTCGTCGATTGCATATACAACCCAAGGGAGAATCTATGAACTACGAAGACCTGTTTGTCCAGTACCAGAACCTGGAAAAAAGCCTAAAAGATAAGATAAAACTGGTAGCAAAGCTACAGAAGGCCATTGCCAAAGAGATGGAAGGTGGGGACCTTCCCAAATGCATCACTGACACCGCTTCGATGAAGCGTGCCAGTGAAGAGGTTTCTTCCCTTCTTGAGCAGATCGAAGCTCTGGTAGCCAGCTTCGACCAGAAGGAATATATCAAGTGTGGTGACTTTACCGAACAGCTCCTTGCCCAGTGTGAAGAGAACGATGTGGATGTGAAGGGTACCTTTCCCAACTTTGAGATGTTTCCCTACAAGCTACGCTTCGATTCCAATATGGATATCTTTCTCGATGGCAGGAAGATCCCCTGCTTTCGTCCCAACACCCTGGTGCAGGTGGTAAAGAAAGGCCAGGAGAAGCTCATGAAGGCTTCCTTCAATGCTACCAGATTTGCCGCCGAACTTGCTAAAGGCTATGACTTGTTACTTGCCGACCTTGACAAGAAGACTTCTGCTGACCAGTACTTGAAGAAAATCTACGAGTACATGGTTCCTATGAGTCGCTCCCGAAAGGAGTATGACCTGCAAAGCTATGCCTTTGACCTTGCCAGGCTCTATGCAGAGAGTTCTTCTGTTGAGCTTAAGGATGGTCGTAGGATCCAATGGGGTCCCAGTAGGGAAGGAAAGACGTCGATACGTATCCTGGATAGAAATGGTAAGGAACAACACTTGTCTACCGTTCGCTTCTACTAAGAGATATACCGTAAAAGAGGTACTGCATGGTCGAAACACTTGGTGAAAACCCTAAGATCCCAACAACCATCGCGCAACTGTCCTTTGGGGATGTTCCCCAAAGCGAGGAGATGCTTGATGCCCTTACCGTAGGGGTCCAGTTCATCACTGACTTCTGGCGTGATCGCTACTTTTGCGAGTTCATCAAGGAGGGCGGGAGCAAGATCAAGTTTGTGACAGGGCAGAGAGGGAGTGGGAAGACCCACACCCTCAACCTCGTCTCTTCCCTCGCCAGGAGGGAAGGGTATGTGACGGTCTCTTTTTCTGCAAAACAGATCTGGCTGAACGACTTTCGTGAGGTCTACCTGGAGATCCTTCGGCAAAGCGATATCCTTGGACTTCTACAGAGATGCAGCGACAAGGTGGTGGAAGGGATGGGCTTCTCGCCACAAGACATCCCTGAAGGGATGACCTTCATCGACCTTCTTGGGCAGAATGCTATGGCCGATGCGCTTACCCGCAGGGAGATACGCCTGCAGTTGAAACAGATGTTCCTGGATAACCCTCACCTTGACAACAACTTCGCCCTTGCCTGCAGCCTTATCTGTGGTGGGATGCTTGGGCACCCCTCCCTGGAGGAGCAGAACAGGGACCTGCTGCTTGGTTGGATGCATGGGGACAAGAAGATCAGGGTGACCACCCTGAGGCCTTTGGGCCTGGCCCCCAGCAAGATTACCAAGTACAACGCACGCAACATGCTGCGGTCCTTGTCAGAGGTGGTTACCCTCAGTGGTTACTCAGGGCTGCTGGTGACCATAGACAACATTGATGTGCTGGTGGACAAGTCAGGGCTGAACCCGATGCACTACACCAAGATGAAGCGGGAGGATTCCTATGAAAGCATCCGTCAGCTGATAGACGATATCGACAACTTCAGGAACATCATGGTTGTCTTTGCCTTTGGCCGGGAGCTGCTGGACAATGACAATGCGGGCTTGAAATCCTATCAGGCATTATGGATGCGTATCCAGAATGAGATCATTGGAAGCCGCATCAACAAGTTCACCGATATTGTGGACTTGGACCAGGTAGCTGACCAGGTGTACTCCCCGGATCTGTTGGTGGAGATGTCCAGGCGTCTGGCCACTGTGGTCACCCATGTTGATGTCACCGCTACGGTCATTGATGAGGAGAGGGCCCTTCAGCTTATCAGGCAGGCGAAGATGGGAGGCATCTCCCTTCCTCGTCTTGTCGGGCAGGCTACCTTGGGTTTTCGCGAAGATTGTGATGAAGGAGACGAAGTATGAGCTTTGATTTTGAGGCCAGGCATATGATAGAGGCCCTACGCTCGGGTATTCCCTCCAGGGCCGTCGGGCAGTGTTTCAGTGAGGCAAGGCCCCACCTGTTGGAGGATATCGTCACCCGTCTCGATTCTGTGGCCTCTGATGAAACCAGCGAAGGTATGATTATCAGCGGCAAGTATGGTGAGGGAAAGACCCACCTGCTGAATACGGTCTTCAATGTCGCACATAAGAACAACATGGTCGTCTCCATGCTCTCGTTGAGCAAGGAGACACCCTTGGACAAGCTGTATCTGGTCTATCAGAAACTGGTAAGCAATACGTACCTTCCCAACAGGCTGCAGCCAGGGTTTGCCCAGGAGCTGTCTCGCCTTAC
>DMAO01000173.1 GCA_003446545.1 Sphaerochaeta sp. | reverse complement strand
CGATGGAAAGGGGGATCAGACCCTTGGCACGGATTGCAGGACCTTGGGCAATAAGCTCTTCGAGGGTCTTGGGCAAGGTAAGTCCGAGCTCCTCAAGAAGGCGGTTGTTTGTGTACATGATGGAAGTTATGCTTATATCTTCAGGCAGCTCCCATATCTCCCCATTCTTACCCTGGCCTTGCATTGCCATGTCAGCAAATTCATTCTCATGACCCCTGATCCAAGGGCTGAGGTCCTTCACCAGACCTGCATCGGAAACCTGGCTGGTCCTTTTGCCAGGGTAGAGCAGAATGATGTCCGGCAACTGGTTGGATACCGCCAACGTCTGGAGTTTGTCGTGAAACGATTCACCGTATCCATATTCAAAGCTTAGCTTGATATTGGGGTTCTTCTTCTCAAACTCCTCCACGAGGAAGGCGAAATTTGGTGCGGTGGTCTTATCCGTCTGGTCGAGGAAGTGGTACACGGATAACTCGATGACCTCATCTTTCTTCGGACTTTGGGCCGTTTCTTTTGTTCCTGCAGAAAAAAGAACTGAAGGAACCAACAAGAGCGACACAAATACTGTAAGCAACAATCGGTTTGTTCTCATAAAAAGCCTCCTATGTTAGGAACGTCATCCTGTACCTCAGGATTCGATCGTTCGCGATTACAAATAGAAAAGAGGGTAGATCCCACCATCAGAAGAGTCGTCCAAAGGTTCAAGATTCATGAATACCCTGTCCAGGACCAAAGCGGCAGCACCAAAGGGAACCGCATGGTATCCAAGGGAAGAAAACTGAATCTGACAAGTGCTGTCATCCCCCTCAAGGGAATTCTCCCTGAGAGCTGTTTTGAGCATCTCAGGCATGAAGGCACGGAAGGCATCTATATCTCCGCCTATGAATACGTTGCCAATGTCGAGGGTATTCACCAGGAAAGCGATATTTTGGGAGACCTCCTGAATGAAGGACTGCAAGTGCTCTTGCTTTTCGGTTATCCGTATTCCTTTCTCAATTACAACCTGGTGGGAATTGGAGGGATCCTGATTGAATACGCTCTTGAACTCACCTGCCTTGAAGTGACTCCCCCGGTAGATTTTCCCATCAAAGCCGAGACCGATACCGATGGTTGGTTGGGGGGTTCCGTCAACATCGGAGTAGTATTTCCAGAATTCAATGAGGACAAAAAGGAAATTCCGCAATTTTCTCTTACGTTGAAAGACCACTTCCCCCCAGGCTCCGGCGTTAGCATCGTTTTCCAATATCACAGGAAACGGAAAATTCGAAGATACCTGTTTGGCAAAGTCAAAAGGAGTATCGAAGCCAAGGGAGACTGAGCGAATAATGCTCTGATTATCGCTGTCAACGACACCAGAAAATCCTATGCCAACCCCAACAAGCGGCCTGTTCAACCAAGCTAGGCCCTGTACGGTTTGATGGATGAGGTTGCACACGTCCTCTGTAAAGGAGCTGGCAGTAAAACCAAGGGGAACAGTTTCTGAAAAGAGTACTGACCCTTCTAGGTCAACTGCCAAGACAGTATGGGAGTCTGAACGCAACTCAATCCCCAGTGCGTAAAAATGATCCTTATTCAGTTTCAGGCCTGTAGCCTTACGCCCGCCTTTTGGTCCGGCTTCTTTCTCTTCAGTTTCAATGACAATCTTCTGGTCGATAAGGTCCTGTACGATGTTCGACATAGAGGACTTGTTCAGGCCAAGGTGTTTTGCGAGATCAGCCCTGCTCAGATCTTCATCAATCCACAGTTGTCGTATTACTCGGGAGGAGGTGATAATCCTTGTTCTTCGGGGCATGGACATTGTGGGGGGACTCCTAGTTGGTATGTTTTTGTACTAACCTATGCAAAGTATAAGCCATCCTGAGCAGATGTCAAGGAAAATGTTTCCGGGGGGATATTTTTAAGAATTTTAGGGTGTAGGCGAATATGGCTATTCCGCATATTTTTTCTGTTGCATCTATTGTCAAAGTAAATATATAGTAAACACACTAAACGATTGGAATGGGCCTCCTTGTGTAAGGAGGCCCATTCCTTTCTCAAGACACTGCCCAAATGTACTGCAATTGTCTGTTGCAACTTCATGATTCTCAAGAGCATGTTGCGCTTATTGGCCGAGCATGGTAAAACTGTTCCGAAGGATTATTCAGTTGTCAGTTTCGATTATTCCGATACTGATTGGCAGGAGAGTGGCATCACCAGTTCAATCCATCCTGGGTTTGAGATGGGATTTGAAGTCGGCACCCGAATTTTTCAGATGATCTGTGATAATGAGTATAAAATTCATGACTATTCGTATGTCTTCAAGCCGACCATCTACGGTGGGACTTCAATCCAAGACGTGCGAAAAAAGGATCTATAGGGCATGGTAGTATGAAACGAAACCATATCACGCTTATGATAAAACCCTCTTCCTCTGCATGTAACCTTAAGTGTGACTACTGCTTCTACCATGAGACTGCAGACCATAGGGAGATTGGCCAGCTGCCGTTCATGAAAGAGGATGTGATGATGGCCATCATCACAAAAGGCTTGGCGGAGGCCAAGGACTGCTCCTTTGTCTTTCAGGGGGGCGAGCCCTCTCTTATAGGACTTTCTTTCTACGAGAGGTTTGTAGAGACGGTTAACCGTCTCAAGGTGGAAGATTCTTCCATCCACTACGCTTTCCAGACCAACGGTATGCATATCGATGAGGCTTGGGCCACATTCTTTAAGAAAAACAACTTCTTGGTAGGGGTTTCCTTTGATGGTTCTCCCCGCCTGCATGATATGCACCGCTCTGATGCCCAGGGCACAAAAAGTGCCCGTTCAGTACTGGAAGGTATAGCCCTGTTACGCAAACATGGGGCAGAGTTCAATGTACTTGGTGTGGTGACCAATGAGCTTGCCCAGAATGTCGACCTCATGTGGAACTATATGACAGGCCATGGCCACAGATACCTGCAGTTCATCCCTTGCATGGAGAGCCTGACTGAAATTCATGAGAAGCCTTTTCTCACTCCTGAGAACTATGCCCTGTTCCTCAAACGCCTCTTTGACCTCTGGTTCGATGCCTGGGAGAAGGGCAATCCTGTCTCTATCAGATTCTTTGACAATCTGGTGGGAATGCTTGTCGGCTATCCTCCGGAGAGCTGTGATATGGCAGGCGTCTGTTCTGTACAGTATGTGGTTGAAAGTGATGGCAGCATCTATCCGTGTGACTTCTACTGCGATGATGCTTCCTGTTTGGGGAACTTGCTCACTGACGATTTCTCATCGCTTGATGCAAAAAGGACAGAGATACGTTTCATAGAGGATTCTCCCAACACTGTAAGCCCTTGCACCTCCTGCCCCTGGAAATTGCTGTGCCGGGGTGGGTGCAAACGCTACAGGGATGAATCTGGGTACAAGTTCTGTCCTACCATGTTGGAATTCTATCCGTATGCCATCAAGCGCCTGGAGCATGTGGCTCGCACCCTGGTGCCGAAAAAATAGCAGAAGTAAGGAGGTCTCTAGTGGCCTACGCAGAACGAACAACAACGGCTGTGAAACCTGAGGTAAACCTAAAGTTTTACGTGAAACTTTTTTGGACCACCTTCTTTTTGAGTCTCTTCACCTTTGGTGGAGGGTTTGTCATTATCTCGCTGATGCGAAAAAAGATGGTTGTAACGCTCAATTGGATCAATGACGAAGAGATGCTTGACTTTGTGACCATCGCCCAGTCATGCCCCGGTCCCATCGCGCTCAACGGATCGTTGATGGTGGGCTACCATCTTGCAAACATCCCCGGTGCCCTTATAG
>DMAO01000070.1 GCA_003446545.1 Sphaerochaeta sp. | reverse complement strand
AACAAGGGAAAGCTACAAATCGTATCCCAATTCGGTTATTATGAGTTTTCTATGCATGGTGAGTCTTACCAAGAATTGAACTACGAGTTCCCCGGAACATGTATTAATATTGAAATTAACACCAATGATTCCAGTAATTATTGTTTACAATCAGAATTATCAAGTGAAGATATCTTTTAAATCAAGGAGTCAATAATGAGTGACCAGATCAAAATAAAAGTCTCTGAACTAATTGGCAATCAAATATGTATTTCTGCTGATGATGGGCAGAAAGTGTACAATAAAATTGAACAATTAGTTCGAGAGGGAAAACAAGTCACTGTTTCATTCGCGAATGTAACAATGATGGTATCACTTTTTCTTAATGTTGCCATCGGTCAGCTCTATGGATCTTTCGATGAGCAACATATCCGCAATCAATTGAAAGTTGAGGGACTTGCTCCAGATGATATGGAGCTGCTCAAACGAGTAGTAGATAATGCAAAAAAGTATTATCCCAATAAAAAAGCCTATGATGCTGCATGGAAGAAGGAAAGTGAAGATGAGGAATAAAGCATTTGATCTTTCTTCCTATTCTTTTAGTGTAGGGGAACAAATACTTGTGGATACAAATATCTGGTTATATCTGTTTCCACCACCGGGAAACCCTCCACCTAGATTTGCTATTCACTATTCACAGGCTTTTTTACAACTAGTAAAAGCGAAAGCCCAACCTATTTTGGACCCAATGGTTCTTAGTGAATATTTAAATCGTTATGCACGGATTGAATGGGAAGGACAAGACAAAACTCGATTCCCAAACTTCAAGTCTTTTAGAAATTCTCCAGATTTCCAAGCAATAGCTTCTTCGATAGGGATTTTTGCAAAAAAAATCATTGGATTTTGTATAATCCATTCGATCCCGGCCAACCAATTAGATTTAGCCCAAGCTTTGACAGATTTTCTCCATGGAGGAGTTGATTTCAACGATGCAATTCTTGTCGATGTTTGCAGAAAGAAAAATATCAAATTGATGACCAATGATGGAGACTTCCAATATGGCGGTATTGAGGTACTAACATCTAATACACGTCTCTTACAAACCTGCCCTTAAATAGAAGTTTCATAAGATTCTCCTAAAAGATGAAAAGCGTGGTAAGTCTTGTCTTGTAGATTAGGAATATGCAAGCACGCCTCCCCCTATTCAGAAGACAACAACCTCTTAGTCAGTTCCTTCAGGCAATGGAAGGTTGAATCGGCTGGGATGAAAGCCCAGGACTTGGTTCTCTTGAGTACAATACCTTCCACTACCTGCTCAACTGTGCTGAAGTTTCCCCCGATGCGATTGTTGTCATACGCACAGAAAGCTGAAGCATAGTAGACTGTCTTGGTTTGGCCTGGCTTGATGGTGACAGTTGAATCAGAGCCCATAATCTGGTCGCCTGCCTTCACGTGCTCAAGGCCTGAGTAGAGATGGTTTGTCCCTGAACCACAGTTTAGAGAGTACTGCTGGCTCATACCCCCTGGGTAGAGGGACCAAGGGGTCTCGCTTCTGCCCCCGTAGTCAAAGAGGAAGTTGTTGAAGTTAAGGGAAGCTTCATCCTCTGCCAGGGAAGCCGGACCTGGGAAGAAGGTAAAATAGACCACCTGCTGTCTTGGGTTAATCACACTGGACCAACCCATGCTTGCTGCTTGTGGAATGACTCCTGAGATGAAGTCACTCTTGCCGATGACAGGAGGCACCTCAGACAGGTCGACCGTCCCCCCTTCCTTCAGGGGTGCCTTCTTCCAGTCATCAAAGGTGGTATTGGGGGCAAGCCTTGCATGGCCCCCCATCAAAGCTGACTCATCCCCTGTTGACCAAGACTCTGCGCTGGCATTAAGCACACACCCCGACTCCAGGAAGGGAGAACCCAACTCGTTGTTCCAAGCCATGTTGGCAACCAGGTCCTCTTCAGAACTGTTAGTAATGACACACGCACTGTAGTGGACCGGTTGGTTGGGAAGCAGCATGTCAATCTTTCGCACCTGCCACTTGGCCTTGCGGTTGCGGACCAGGCTCATCAGCCATACCCCACCAAATTGGGGGTCGGTGCCGTAACGCTCCACCATCCAGTAGGATGAAGCTGTATACCCATTGAACTCCTGCTGGTCCTCACCATCAGAGAAACCAGGGCCAAAGTTGGGGAAACTAAAATATGAGCCCGCCTTCTGATAGAGAAAGGCACTGTTCTTCCAATACTGCCCATTCTCATCGCTGAACACAGATGTGCCGCTACCCCTATAGTGGGGAAGCAGGTGGGCATTCATACGCCCTCCTGTAGGGGTGTCGCTACTCAGCTCCAGTACCATACCCCCCTGGTCTTCCAAGACAATCCTTATCAGGTCATTACTCAGGACCGTAGCATTTCGACTCTCCCACAACCTCAAACGACGAATATCCATCACTCTCTCCTCAAATCCCATTAAAACAGGGTAGCAAACATACCCCAACACAGTATACTGACTACAAGAAACAAATGGCATAGCTCAAGGAGAACCACCCATGATTTCCAAGAAAGACCAACTATTCAACCTGTCAACGGCCAACACAACCTATCTCTTTGCCATAACAGAGACAGGACACCTTGAGCATCTCTACTACGGCAAGAGACTGAGGGAAGGATCACTCTCCCATGCGGCTCTTGCCGAGAAGCGAAGCCTGGGCATCGGCACAGGCACAGCCTACAGCAGTGACAATCCGACGCTCTTCCTGGGAAACCTCCGCATGGAGTATTCTACCATGGGAAAGGGTGATTGTAGAGAGAGCTTCGTCGATATTGAGTACGGAAGAGGCATGCAAACCCTCGACTTTGTGGTAAAAAGCTATAGAATAATCCCCGGCAAGCCCAGAACCTTCAGTGGCCTGAGCGAATCCTATGGTGATAAGAGCATCTGCTCCACCCTTGAGATAATGCTCAAGGAAACTGGCCTGCCCATACGCCTCGCTTTGACCTACACCATCTTCGAGGACAGCGATGTCATCACACGCAGGGCAACGGTCTATAACGACAGTGACCGGATCATAACGATCCGCAACCTTGCATCACTACAGCTCGACCTTGACGGGGATGACTGGAACCTCGTCACCTTTGACGGGGCTTGGGCACGTGAGCGTTTCATGCATGAGAGGCCCCTACAAAGCGGCATCATCATCAACGACAGCAAGACCGGTGTAAGTTCTGCTGAACACAACCCCTGCATCTTCCTCACCAAGACCGACGGGACGTGCATAGCAACCAATCTCATCTACAGCGGAAACCACCGGGAGGTGGTTGAAACCTCCCCCTATGGGAAGGTTAGGGTGCTCACCGGTATCAACCCAAGCCAATTCAGCTGGGAGCTCAGTGCCCAGGACCGCTTCCAAAGCCCGGAGGCCATCATGACCTTCTCCCCTAAAGGCATGAACGGGGCAAGCCATAACTTCCATCACTTCATCAACAACCATATTATCAGGGGAGAGTGGCAGTTCCGTGAAAGGCCTGTGCTGGTAAACAACTGGGAAGCCACCTACTTCAACTTCACCGAAGACAAGCTTATCAAGCTCGCACGCCAAGCCTCAGACCTGGGAGCCGAGCTCTTTGTTCTCGATGACGGATGGTTCGGCATTCGTAATGACGACACCACAAGCTTGGGCGACTGGACAGTAAACCCCAAGAAACTTCCTTCAGGGTTGGGTAGCCTTGCCCTGGAGATCCACCGGATGGGCATGATGTTCGGCCTCTGGGTGGAGCCCGAGATGGTCAACATGGAAAGCCAGCTCTACAAGAAACACCCCGATTGGATGGTTGCCATCCCTGGGCGCAAGCCCAGCGTGGGGCGAAACCAGTACCTCCTGGACCTGAGCAGGACTGATGTGCGCGAATACCTCTTCACCACCCTTTCGGAGACCTGGCACCTCGCTGACGTAAACTACATCAAGTGGGATATGAATCGCACCTTCAGCGACCTCTACAGTGCAAACTCTGAAATCAAGAACCACGGGGAGTTTCTGCACCGCTATGTTCTGGGCCTCTACGAACTGCTTACCCGCCTTACTACAGCCTTCCCCCACGTTCTCTTCGAATCCTGTGCCAGCGGAGGCAACCGCTTCGACCTGGGCATGCTCTGCTTCATGCCCCAGACATGGACCAGTGACAACACAGACGCCCTGAGCAGACTGTACATCCAGGAGGGTACCAGCTGCGGGTACCCCCTCTCTACGATGGGAAGCCATGTCAGTGCCTCTCCCAACCATCAGACACTGAGAAGGACCGATTTGGAGTCACGCTTCAACATCGCGGCCTTTGGCGTACTTGGGTATGAACTGGACCTGACAAAACTCAACCACCAGCAAAAGGATGCCATAAAGGCACAGATTAGCTTCTATAAGGCACACCGCTCCCTATTGCAGTACGGAACCTTTACCCGCATAAAGATGGCTAACAGCAGTTCAAACCAGGTCGTCTGGGCTGTTTCCAGCAGGGACAGGAGCGAGCTTCTGGTGCTGTTCGCACAGAAGCTCAACCAAAGCAATCCAGGAAGTGACATCCTTAGAGTCGAAGATGTCGACCTGATGGCGACCTATGAGGTCTTCCCCCGTCAGCAGAAGATCGACATCAGGACCTTCGGAGACCTGATTAACCGAATCAGCCCTGTTGCCATCTCCGAAGGGGGCGTCACCCAGAATACCCTGAGCAAAGCCCTATCGCTCGACAGCGAGGTCGAACACTACCGAGTCAGAGGCGAACTGCTAGCCTATGCGGGAATATTGCTCAACCAGCAGTTCGGAGGAACCGGCTATGACGAGGAAACCAGGGTGCTGGGTGACTTCGGCAGCAGGATATACATCTGCAAGAAGATCGACTAGAAATCGAGCAAGGCAGATAGTTCCTCTTCACTAACAGGCTTCTGGTAGTGCTCCCTGACAAACTTCAGATGTTCACCACTTCCATACAGGATGGCACCATCTAGGGTACCATCCTTGAGGAAGTACGCCTCATACCTCTCACCATTCTCCTTACTGAGAGGATTTCCAGTCACCGACCCTACGCTGACTACCTGAAGCTCCTCATCCTTGAAACGCGTAAAGAGAACAGGTTCCTGATAACTCTTCTGCCCTCCTGTGAGGTTTGCAACGACCGCCTCTGCCATAGCAAGGGCAACAGGTACTATGCCTGGGATCTGGCCTTCATACTCGGCACAGTCCCCAATGGCATAGATATGCTCATCACTTGTCCTTAGGTACTCATCAACCAGAATGCCCCGTTGGACCCTCAGGCCGGCCTCTTTTGCCAGGGTAATCTCAGGCGATACCCCAAGGGATAGGATGAGGGTCTTGCAAGGGATCTCGGAAGACCCCTCGACCTCCAGGGCCACCAGCTTCTCCCAGCTGTCCAGCCTCCTCCCAATTGTCCTGACCCCTTCTCTGATAGTAAGCCCTTTCCTCTCCAACCTGGTCTTGAGCATCATTGCAGCCCTGCTGTCAAGCTGCCGTACCATAATCCTGTCAGCGGCTTCACAGACGGTGACAGCAAAGCCCTTCCTGTTGAGGCTCAGGGCAGTCTCAAGACCAAGCAACCCACCTCCCAGCACAACAACAGGACTGCGTAGCGTATCCCCTAGAAGCTGGGCATCGTAGAAGGTGCGTAGCGTGCACACTCCGTCAGTGTTGGAAAAAATGTCCAGGGTGCGTGAACGGCTCCCGGTGGCGATGATCAGCTTGTCGTAGGAGTAACGTTCCCCATCACCTGTCTCTACCTGCTTCTCCTCACAGAAGATGGCGGTAACCGGCTTCTTCACCAGATAGGGAGGGTCGTTATTAGAGATCAGGTGAGCGAGGGCTTGTTTGTCGTAAAGCGAGTGCGGCAACATGATCCGGCTGTAGAACCCATAGGGCTCCTCGGCAAAAAGAGTCACACCAACGCCTATCTGTGTAAGTTTCTGGGCTACCGTAGCTCCGGCAACTCCATTTCCTATTATTACTATATGCATACTATACTACCTCTTGTTTCTACCCTAAAGCTACAGAAAACAGCTCTGGCTGTCTACTTCAGGAGAGGGCCAGAGCTGCAAATAGGTAAATAAAGAGCGATTAGAAAGAATCCCTGAACAGAAAGACTCCCGAAATATGGCAAAAGCCTTGATTCGATAATCAAGATACTTTTGGAAGCCTAGGCATACCACACCGAACAATTAGCGAAAGTATGGTTTGGTTCGGTAAGGAGATTTATGATTCAAGTTTGGACACGAGAATATAAGATTGGAAAGTATGCTTGATTCTATCAAGACTCCATAGTATGATTGTCTTATCATAAAGGAGGGAAAAATGGCTACAAGTTCGTTTGATAGAGTTGCTGTTGTTGATACCATTCAAGGTCAAAAAGCTATGCGTGAGTTGCTTTCTCAACGCACAGGTAAGGCTAAAGCCATGGCTTCATCCCTTGGTGAAATACGAAAAGCAACAAAAGAAGATATCGATAAATTTATGAAAGCTGGAAATACATGATACTTCTTCCCTTGATAGATATTCTTGAACAGTACAGCATTCAAGAGGTGGAGAATAAACTCTCCACTTTTTTTTGCGCCAAGAATAGGGATATTGAAGATTTTCTTCATACAAAAGCTGTAGCTTATGAGAAGGCGGCAAATGCAAAAACATACCTTATCATACATGATACTGACGAGATTGCCGCTTTTTTCTCAATAGCATTAGGAATAGTCGATATTAAAGATTTGCAATCGACAACCCAATGCAAAAAAATTAGAGGTTATGGCAGAACCAAAGCAGAGTATATCCCATGCTATTTATTGGGGCAGGTAGGCCGTAATGATTGTTTTTCCAAAAACGATAT
>DMAO01000063.1 GCA_003446545.1 Sphaerochaeta sp. | reverse complement strand
GCCGGTTGCGGTAAGTATTGGGATAGACCCGATTCACTTTGGAATCATCATGATTCTCAACCTCGGTCTGGGCTTGTGTACCCCTCCGGTAGGAACCTCACTTTTTGTTGGTTGTGCGATTGCAAATCTCAAGATTGAAAAATCGATAAAGATGCTCTTACCATTCTATCTCACTATGGTAGTTCTTCTGATCATGCTGATAGCTTTCCCACAACTGTCCCTCTGGTTACCCAGTAAGATGATATTTTAGGAGTTTGTTCGTGAAAGAGAAAATTACAGCAAAGTCTGTCTTTTCCAACACCCCGATGGAGTTGGGAATTGAGGACGGGAAAATTATTTCTGTGCAACAGAGCAATGTTGCCCCTGATGCTTCATTGGACTATATAGCCCCAGGTTTCTTTGATATTCAGGTCAATGGGTATGCTGGAAAGGATTACACCTCAGCCCTTACCCCCGATGAGATTCTTCACTTGGTGGGCCAGATTGCCAAAAGTGGCACAACACAACATGTTGCCACTGTCATAACCAATAGTGAAGAACAGATGATCAAGAGTATCAAGGCTATTGTTGAGGCAAGGAAAGCCCACCCGATGGTGGAGAAAGGTCTTGTGGGAATCCATGTGGAAGGGCCGTTCATCTCAGCTGGACAAGGATCAAGGGGGGTTCATGACCCCCGCTTCATCCGACCTTGCGATTATGAGGAGTTCCTTCGTTGGCAGAAGGCGGCAGAAGGGTTGGTCCGCATTGTGACCATCTCCCCTGAAGATGAGAATGCCTTGGATTTCATCAGAAAAGTGTCTGCTACAGGGGTAATTGTCGGCATTGGCCATACCAATGCCGAGCCTAGCCTCATTGCTTCTGCCGTTGAGGCCGGTGCGACCCTATCCACCCACTTGGGAAATGGTAGTGCTGCAATGCTGCCTAGACTCGAGAACTTCTTGTGGAAACAACTCAGTGAAGATCGCCTGAGTGCAAGCATCATCGCTGATGGCTTCCACCTCCCTCCCTATGTCCTTGACAGCTTCACCAAGGCCAAGGGCAAGGAAAGGCTTATCCTGATAAGCGACGCCGCAGCTTTAGCTGGCTCCCCTCCAGGAGTATACCGATGGGGAGAGATGAAAATTGAAGTATTTGAAGATGGGCATATGGGATTGGCAGGAACATCAAGTCTTGCTGGTGCTTCTTTGTTGCTTGATACCTGTGTTGCACATCTTTGTGAGGTCACAGCTTTCTCGCTTGCTGACTCTGTGGCTTGTGCTACTGCCAATCCCCATGCCCTGTTTGGAGAGACTACCTGGACAGAGGTGCCCAGGGTAGGGACGGAGGCTGATTTCATCCTCTTTTCCTATAGAGAAGGCGAGAGGAAACTCTCTGTGAACCGATCCGTTTTAGGAAAGTATACGCTATTTCAAAAATAGGATACTCATCGAAGAAACATACAACGTATGAAGGAGAAAATACAGGATGAATCTATCTATCAGTCAGAACAAAGTGCAGCTAGGAGCCCTTGCTGCAAATAGAGGCGCTTCTCTCATTAATGAAGCCATCAAGGAAAAGGGGTATGCAACCATTATCGTAGCTACGGGTGCCAGCCAGTTTGAGATGCTTGAGGCCTTGTTGAAGGAAAACATTGACTGGACAAAGGTGGAAGCCTTCCACCTTGATGAATATATTGGAGTGCCTCTGGTGCACCCCGCCAGCTTCCGCAAGTACCTCAAGGAAAGGTTTGTCGATAGAATTGGCAACCTGAAGGCATTCCACTACATAGCTGGCGACGTAGAGGATGTCGATGCAGAGATTGAGCGCCTCTCTTCGTTGATCGCAAGCAAGCACATTGATGTTGCCTTTGTGGGAGTCGGGGAAAACGGCCACCTCGCCTTCAATGACCCCCCCGCTGACTTTGCTACAGAAAAGCCGTATAGCATCGTCAACCTGGATGATGCATGCAGAAAGCAACAGCTTGGCGAAGGCTGGTTCCCCTCCTTTGATGATGTGCCCAAGCAAGCCATCTCCATGGGAGTGCGTCAGATCATGAAGAGTGCACACATCATCAACACCATCGGCGACACCAGAAAGGCAGCTGCAGTGCAAGGGGCCCTCACAGGTCCGGTAACCAATATGTGCCCAGCTTCGATCCTACAGACCCACCCTAGCTGTTACTGGTTCCTTGATGTTGATTCAGCAGCCTTGCTCCCAAAGGATTTTGCTTAACCAAGAATGATTGCTCCTGTGTTTTCCGCCTGAGGGCACAGACAACCCTTCTTGCATTTTCCAAGAACGGCCCCTGCTTTCCCTCTGGGATGCAGGGGTGTCCTTCTCCCTCTTTTTGTTTTTGTCTTTGTTTTTTTCTTTTTTCTTATCCAGTGTCTTCTTTATCCCTAGCCCTATCCCAATCCAGGTTTGGAAGGACAGTCTATTCTAATGTCCATATTGACTTCTGGATTTGTACAGGTATCCCTTCCTATCCACTCATACCCAAAGATCGGATCGTAGGTAATCCCCGTGTCCCTTCAAAAGGGAACGAATTGACCGGATAGCCCCTTCAAGAATCATTAATTCACAATACGCCGTCTGATATGCTAGTACTATTCCAAGGGTTCTAATCTATATTCTATTACTTTACTATGATATCATCTTACCTTACAGTATCTTATGTGAAAGAGTGAGGCATTGTAGTATAGGGACCTGATAAACATGATGCAGGGCTTTGCATTATCAGATGCTTTTCCTGTAGGATACAGAGTATTACAGCAGAGAACTGTTTAATAATTGCGGAAGCCAATACATTTTCAGTTTTTTTCTTGAATATGTTGCAATCTGTTGTATTATAACTAATGGAATGGACAGCATGTCTGCTACATGCCAACCGGTACTCCTTATGGGAATACCCAAAAGGCCTAAAAAGCAGTAAGATACACGTAGGAATT
>DMAO01000069.1 GCA_003446545.1 Sphaerochaeta sp. | reverse complement strand
CTCAAAGGTTGGGGCCTTACCCCCGACGAGCTGACCTACACCGCAGGCGAGACCATTCAGATGCCCTACACCAGCCAGACCCTCTATGCCATCTGGGGCACAGGGGTGAGGTTTGTAGGTGAGACAAGGGATACTCTGTATGAAGATGTAGAGGAGGGAGATGAGGTAGTGGTTCCCACTCCCTCCACCAGTGATACCTCTGCTGTCTTTGTCGGTTGGTATGACAGGGGGACAAATACCTTGCTCACAGATAGGGAGACCTATACCGTTGAAGGGAAAGGTGCCCTGTTCGAGCCTCTTTGGAAGAGCCTGAAAATACCTGAGGTAGCACCTCTGTATTATCCCTCTGATGCTCTTCCCAAGCGTACCCAGCTTGGGGTGGGCTTTCTCATGCAGAACACGGGTAATCTCGACCTAAAGGGATTGGAGGCGACACTGTACAGTGATAGTCCCTATGTCACAATGTTGGTTGACAGATTGGTCCTGGGTGCTCTCCCTTCTGGCAGGTATGTAACCAATAACAGCAGATTTGCAACAACCGGCCCACTGGCAATACGGGGAGGTTACAATACCTTTAGGTTTGTCATCGATGATGCTGCCCATTCTGGTAGTGTGATAGAGTTTGAACTGACTGTCTCTGATAGCCAAGATCAAAGTTGGTCCTTGCCAGTATCCTTTACGGTGGAATAAGGGCAAGAAGAGGCTTCTGTCGCAAGGGAGGTTCAGCAGCAGTATTGTTTGCTGAGGCTGAAGAATAGATTGAACAAACTAGATAGAGACGAGGGTCCCGATATATAGGGGCTCTCGTTTCTGTCTAGGTATAGTGTATCTTTTCGATCAATCAACCACTCAGTACTGTTCTGCTATATAGACCCCACGCATGGATTCATCTGTGCTCATTCCCATGGGAATCTGGACATAGGGGCCTTCGAGCAGGGATGCAAACGGTGAGTTCGGAATGACCCGTAGCTTTGCTATCTGCTTGCTCTCTAAGAGAGCGATAAGCTCTCTTGCTGATTTCCTGCTTGTTGCCATTGCCTCTACAGCTATGCCATCCTTGATGAAGGCATAGGCATCCTTCACTGACGTGAGCTCATAGCCGTCGATAAGGAAGTTCCAACCCAGTTCGTCACGCAGTAAGGCTCCCTTCTCTTTGGTTGCCTCCCGATAGATCCTATCGAGGGCAGCGGGAGAGAGGGGCTTTCCCCCAGAAAACCGGGGGGTCTGGTTTGGTTGTTCTTCTTCTTCTTTTTTTTGGGTAATCCAGTACTCTTCCATACTGGAGGTGGTTATGTAGGCGTTTGCCTCATAGAAGGGCCTGACAGCAGGGAACAGGGTAATTGGATATGGGGTGCTTGCCTTGGTATAGGCAAGCAGTTCGCTCATGATGCCTTGTTTGCGATGGCTGGCATAGGTGGCAGCCCCTACAATGAAGGCACACCTCTTTTCGGTGTTGTCTTGGATGTAGGTTGAGGGAAGTGCATGCAGGGCGCTGACAATCTCTCCCTCTTTACGGGCGACGAATATGTGTTCGGGGAGGAATCGCTGATTGAAGAAGCGTTCAAGGAACTCAGGGTCCTCCTGAAACACTATCGACCAGAGCATCTTCAGTTCATCGAAATCTTGGGCTGTTGCCCGTCCTATCTCCATCACTGCCTCGTTATACGGTACTTCTCGACCATACTGGCAGGCTTGTAGGAGAGCTTAGCCTTTCTCAGGCCTGGGACTCCTGCATCTTCCTGCCGGTTAATGTACTGCACGTCAGAGAGGTACATCGAGCAGAAGAGCTGGTTGATGACTGCGTAGATTCCGGTAAAGGAAGTGTCACCTTTTTCAAAGTGGACGATGGCGAGCTTGTCGTCGATGACTTCCCCTACAGTAAATGCTGAAAGATGGTGGTCGACACAGATGAGAATGCCCACCAAGCCTAGGTTGTCCCAGTTGTCAAAGGTTCGTCTCAATGCCCCAAGTTCGGCATTGATCTCATCACTGATCTTTTCTTGGTTTTCCAACCACGTTGTTGAGGCCATCCTATAGCACTCGTCTCTCTCTTCAACTGTCCGTAAAGCGCGTACTGAGTAGGTATACTTACGTTCAAACTGGGAGATATGGTTGCGTTTGCTTTGCAGTTTCCTACCGCTGAGCTTGATGAGTTTCTGACTCTCGTAGAGGTAGTCATCAAGATCACGGACATGCTCGGAAGTGTATCCAAGCTGCGTAAGCTCTTGTGCCTGTTCGGTGGGGACACATTCCAGCTGGAAGCGCTGTCCGCTCTCCTTGCAGTGTTGTTCCAGTTCAGCCATTGCCTTGGGCAGGTCATCAGTGAGGGGAAGTAGGAATACGTCATCAACTGCAAGGTGTAAATAGAGTGCAGTATCGGTCTTGCATAGGGTAAGGCCGACGGAATCTCCCCAGATTACTGCATAGGAATAGTAATATTCATAAGCAAGATAGTTGCTCGTTGTCGGGAATAGGTTTCTGTCCTCTTCGGACGGTGTATGGAATTCTAGCATGGTACCTCAATAATATATGTGTATCTATTCATACGTTGTTTTCAATCATTCGTCAAGCTTGGTCTATCGATAAAAAGGTACTGCAAACAAAGTCTGTGGGCAACTGGAAAGAGTGGGGTGATCAGAAGAAATAGGTTTCTTGTTGGAACCTTAAGGGCAATCTGGTGGCAAATGCATCCCGAGGGCTTTTCAGCCATCCAATCCCACCTCGAACTTTGTCTAAACCTGAAAGATTTATTTGATTTCATGCATTTCTCACAGTTACATCAGAAATTCCTCATACTTTTCTGGTGAGATGATGCCATCACCATTCTAATTGGAGTAACACATGAAATCAAAGTTTTTGAAAGAGGGCAGAAGGGTACTGGTTCTCGGCCTCGTTCTTCTGTTGTCAGCATCATTGTTTGCGGCAGGGACGATAGAACAGAGCCCTGGTACATCAAGCCAGGCTTCTCAG
>DMAO01000100.1 GCA_003446545.1 Sphaerochaeta sp. | reverse complement strand
ACAATCCTTGTCCTTTTCCCTTTCCCCCGTACCTCGCTATAGGAGTGTTTGGAACAACAGCCTCTGATGCTGTTCGCTGAACATCGAATCCTTGGTTACCAGAGCATAGTCGACCATCTTCTCTACTGGCTTGGTGTTCTTCAGAAGGTCTATAGCCGCCTTCACCGATCGGTACCCAAGGTTGAAGCTGTTGATGACAACCAAGGCATCTATGACCCCTTCTTCTAGGAGCTGAACCTCAAACTGCGTGGTTCCAAAGGCTATGAGCTTGATATCCCTCCCTTCGGGAAGGGCCTGTACCACTCCCTGGGCGGTATTCTCCTCCAGTGCAAAGATCACATTGACCGATTCATCACTACCTAGCGTATTCTCAGTGATTTTTTTGGCTATAGCCTCATCAGTGAAACTGTAGGTGGCATATGCTATTTCAGCGCCCTCTTGCGCATTGAAGGCTGATACCAAGCCGCTTACCACACTATTCATGGAAGTTGAATTGGGAAGCGATCCTATCACCAGAGCCTTGATGTTCTCTCCCTCTGAAAAGAGGGAGAAGGCATGCTTTGCCATTGTTACCCCTACCTGATGGTAATCAGATGTGATGAAGAAATCCCCAGTGCTATTTTCAAGCCTGGTATCAGCAAGCACCACTTTGATGCCCTTACTTCTAGCCCGTTCTACTACATCCTCAAGAAAAATGGTATGGCTTGGAGAAAGGACTATCGCATCAAAGTGTTGCCGTATGGCTTCTTCAACACACGCTATCTGGGTATCATAGTCAGATTCGTTGATTGGTGCCAAGAACTCCAGAACAGCCCCTGTCTCTGTACGGGCATTACGGGATCCGTTCTTTAGGGCACCCCAGAACTCACCTCCCTGCATCATGGTGATGACTGCTATGCGGTAAGGGTCCTGCTTCTCATCCCGTCGTGAGCAACTGGTTAGGAGGGTGATTGTTAGGATGGGAATAAGGAAAATGAGTGAGAGATGTCTGTTCATTTCTTAACCACCTTGATCGGATGTATAGGTTCCCCTTCAGGAATTACAATACGTACCAGCGTCCCCACGTCGAGTTCGCTCGAAATTTCCAGGCCAAAGTCTGAGCCATAGTACAGCTGCACCCTCTGGTGAACATTGCGCACCCCTATGCCGTTGCCCTTGGGAAAGTGGGATCCGTCAAAACTGAGGATCTTGGTCAGTTTCTCCTCATCCATACCCACTCCATTATCTCTGATTTCCAAGACAATGGCCCCAGGTTTCCTTCGATAGACTTTGATGTCTATATGCCCCATCTCCTGCAGATACTTGATCCCATGGTATATCGCATTCTCCACTATGGGTTGTACGATGAGTTTGATGGTGGGCGAATTTTGAATATCCTCATCCACTAGGATAGAGAACTCAAACTGCCCCTGATAGCGGATCTGTTGGATGATGAGATAGTTGCGTACATGCTCGAGCTCCTCGCTGATGGTAATTATGTCATGTCCCTTGCTAATGGATACCCTGAACAGCTTTGCCAGGGCTGAAATCATACGGATGACCCCTTCGGTATCATTCTGCTCTGCCATCCAGACGACTGAATCGAGGGTATTGTAGAGGAAATGTGGGTTGATCTTCGCCTGTAGGGCATCAAGTTCAAACTTACGCTTCAGTTCCTGGGATTTGACGATGTCATCCATAAGCTCCCGGATACGCAATATCATAAGGGTGAATGACTGGGAGAGGGCGAGTACCTCTTGGTTCCCCTTGACCGTCGGAGGTTCTGAGAAGTCACCTCGCTCTACCGCCAGCATCAGTCGCTCGAGTTCCTTGATGGGCCTGCTTATCCAAGCTGATACATACCTGGCCAAGAATATGGTAATGATGATACAGAGAAAAAGGATCAGGGCCATGACGGTGGTGAACTGGTTGAGACCGCTCATCAGTTCATCCATAAAAGCGACCCCAACAATTCTCCATCGTGCATTATTGACTGTATCGATGATGACCAACCGCTCTCTTCCTTCAAAGGTATTGATGAAGGTTCCAAAAATATGCTCCTCTACAGCCGCAATATCTTCATTGAAGATATTGGAGTTGATGAGCTGCTGAAGGGGATGGTAGACGATCTTATTATTGTTGTCGATAAAGTAGACATATCCTGTGGACCCTAGCTTTGCATTCTTTGCAAGCTCACTGACTGCCGAAAAGTTCATGTCTATGAGTAGTAGGCCTTGTGCCATTTCCCCATTATTTTGTGTGTAGCTGATCTGTTGGCTATAGGTTATGACCCAAGGGTAGGCACTGGTGCTGAGCTGCTGCACATGGGGTCCTGTGAAGTAAAAGTTCCCTTCTCCTCCAAGAGACCTTGAAAACCACTTCTGCTCAGTAATCGCCTCAGGTTCCCTAAAAGGGGCATCACTGGTAGAAAGGACTGCATTTCCCTCAAGGTCAAAGAGGACCAAGGCGACAATATCCTGCCTACTGGCCAAAATGGTCTTGAGCTTGTCCTCGACCTCTTCTTTTCCAAGGATATTGATTTTTTTGGAAAGGTCCCTTGCGTAGCCTGATATGGTGACTATATCGTTTATGTAAAAGCTCAGATTGGAGTTTATCTGTCTTACTATCTCCCTTGTTGAAACGGTTGCATTATCCCTGACAGTGGAAGAG
>DMAO01000162.1 GCA_003446545.1 Sphaerochaeta sp. | reverse complement strand
TCTTTATATTACTTTAAGATAATGTATTAGTCAACTATTTTAGCATATAAAAGTTAGGCTATACATACAATTAAAAACAATTCCTTTCAGGGTAAAAAAAAGCCCCAAACGGGGCTTCTAACTTGTAAACTCACGCTAGACATCGTTCATCTGCTCAATCCTGACTATGCCGGCCTTATTGAGGACAATGGTATAGTGGCTGTAGATATCAAGGTCTTCCTTGGGAGCCATCTCTCGGATAACCAAATGCAAATGATAGACCCGCTCGCTGTTCAGCTGGTCAAGCTCATCAGCGTTCGGGTCCATCCTGAAGACAATGTCCTTAGGATCATCCATCTCCTTGAGAAAATCATCGAGACGGATACGGGTCACCAGGGTGAAGTTGTTCTCCCGGGGAAACTTATCCCGCTCTATCTTATGCTTGGTCAGAGGATGCATCACGAGGTTGCGCACATAGTGCATGACATTCTCCTCAGGCAGCATATCCTTGAAGGGGTTTGTCCTGTCCTTACGGATTTCCTTCACCCTGGTAGGAAGGGCTTGAGGCTCTTCGTAGTGGAGCCGTATTCGGCTTGAACAAATTTTAGAGTTACTTTTAGGCGAAAGGAATGAGGATATTTCGTCAGCCATCATCTTTGGCAGGACCGCATTGAAGAAGGAACGAAGCCACTCCTTGATCCTATCCTTAAACACATACGCGATGATGACTATCAGGGCCCATTGCATACTGTTTTTCAGGTATGTCTTCTCTGCAAAAATGGAGGCCAAGGTAGCGAAGGCCATTGCCACAGCGGCGGCGGTGCCTGCAAGAATCTGAGAGACCCTCATCGGCCAGCGTGATACCACAGGTATCAGATAGAGTGCAGATTGGGTCCACTTCTTCAGCGTTGCCTTGCGGTACTGGATGTGTTCGGGGTTGTCCTCCCCACTTGTGTAACTCTGCAGGTTGCGGTACTCAGCTTCATCACGGGAGAAGGCGAGCAATAACCCCAAGATATTCTGCAAGTCATCACCTAGGGGGGAGCAGGCCATGTACAGGTCGATGGCCTGTTTCTCATTGAGCAGGCTCACAGCCTCATCAGCCCAAAGATATGCTATAAGAAGCCTATTTTCCATAGAACACTTGGCTTGAATGGTCTCCAGCATGTCTCTGATGTGCTGCTGTATGATAAGGGTATTCCTATACCAATCGTCAAGCGTTGAGTTGAGGTCAGCTTTCATGCCGAGGCGTGCCATATCCTTGCAATCTTGCAAGGAGGCCTTATTCTCATGCCTGACGGCATTGGAAAGCGTCTGCAGCTCATGGATGACCGTACGGTCGGGTACGGAGGTTATGTCCTTCTCAAGGTTCGCCGTATACCGCTTGAGCAGGGTCAGAGGGCTGATCATGTTATCATTATCGAGTAACTCCTCTAGCGTAAGCTCAGGGGAGGAGTACCTTCCGTGGCTCTGGAATTTATGCAACATACTCTGCTCAGAGTAGGTGCTTTTGTTCACATAGAGCTGTGGAGGCGAAAAAAGATAGTAATGTATTTCCCGTTCATATTTGTGTGTCTCTGGAATAGGAAGGACCATTTTTGTCTCCAGGTGTCTGCTGGAGTGTTTCCGTAAATCTATCAAGGTGCCATGCCTCCCGGTTGCAGTAGTATACCACGCTTCACAAAAACCGCAAGCAAGGTCAGCGAAGGTTTGAAAAAGAGTCGAAGGGGTACATTCGGGCAACTTCACGTATGCTCTGGTCAAGACCGACCAGAGGTGGTATGGACACAGGACGCTTCTCTAAGGAGAAAACTTCCTGGACTTGGCCTCCCAACAGCGATTGCATCAGAGAAAGCGGGCACCCTGCCTCATACAGCCTCTTTACCAACAACAACAACCCACTGAAGCCAGGAATCCCACTTGCGCCGCCCTCCTTGTCTGAGAGGGTATGGGGAGCATGGTCTGTCTCGATCCAGTCGATGCGCCCGGCAAGCAAGGCTGCAAAAAGTGCCTGCCTCTCCGATTCACTACGTAAGGGAGGATTCATCTTGGCATAGAGCATATGATCGGAGGCATCCTTACTGTTCAGCAACAGATGGTGGGGTGTGGCGGCGCAGCTGATACGCCTCCCCCTCTTCCTTGCACCCTCCACTAGGACCAGAGAAGAGATCGAACTGAGATGGCAGATGTGCAGATGCCCAATAAAACCCGCTTCGTCGCTGTACTTGATCTGGTCTTGTACAGAAGAGACCTCAGCCTCTACAGGTCGGGCATCCGAATGGCTCGAATAGTCTGAAGGATCCTCCAGGTCAGGTTTTAGCAGGCTCTCCTTCTCACAGTGCAGGGCCACCACCCCCTCATAGCCCAGGTGGGTAAGGGTGCGGTATACCTGTCTTTGTGTCTCTCCGTCGATAAGGCCCATGTTTCCTGTAGAGTGACCGGCAAACATTTTCATGGCGACAACCTGCTGGGGGTACTCGCGAGTCAGTGTAACTACCTCCTCAATCTGCCTGGGATCGCTGGTCACTCCGGCATACAGGTGATACCGGACAGGAAGACCACAGCTCCTCGCATCAAGGATGCGCTTCTCCACACTCGCCCTATCTGTAAGAGGGGGCGAGGTATTGGGCATGTCGAACAGTTCATCCACCCCAGCATACAGGGCAACACTCATGCCATGCATGAGCGTCTCCTTCTCTGACTGGCCCCAATCCCTGAGGTGTACATGTGCGTCAATCATACGAGAATCATCTCAGGGACGTTTTCGGCGAGGTAGTCGTACTGCATGAAGGTTCC
>DMAO01000033.1 GCA_003446545.1 Sphaerochaeta sp. | reverse complement strand
ATGAATACAGGTGTTACACAACTGCTCTCTGATCCAAAGCGCACGTTCAACGCGAAGGAACTGGCAGCATTGGCAGCCTACTTCAGGGTGGTGATGTTCGATACCCTTCACGACAGGGGTACCGGTCACTGGGGTGGGTCAGCCTCAAGTGCAGAGCTGACAACTTCCCTCTACTTTAACCGAATGCATATAAAGTCTGATGAGAGCCAGTGGGAAGACCGTGACCGTCTCATCCTCTCAAAAGGGCATGCTTCGGTGAACCTCTATACCATTCTTGCACATAGGGGATTCTTCCCCGTACAGGAGCTGGCTTCCTTCAGGAAGCTTGACTCCAGACTGCAAGGGCATCCCTGCATGCAGAAGATTCCCGGCGTGGACATGTCTACCGGAGCACTTGGCCATGGGATTTCCATCGGCTTGGGAATGGCAATGGCAGCAAAACTAACCGGCAAGTCCTTCTGGACCTATGTGATAGTTGGCGAAGGGTGCCTCAACGAAGGCCAGAGCTGGGAGGCCATCATGAGTGCCGCAAAGTTCAAGACTGAGCGCTTTGTCCTTATGGTCGACTACAACAAGGTACAGCTTGATGGTACTGAGGATGAGATCATGCCCCTTTCCTCCCTTTCGGATAAGTTGAAGGCCTTTGGTTGGAATGTATGCCCCCATGCCTATGACGGAAACAAGACTGAAGACATCCTCTCATCCTATGAGTGGATGGATGAGGACAATGTGTGGCCCAAGGCTGTCATCTATGACACCATTAAGGGGAAAGGCGTCTCCTTCACTGAAGGAAAGAGCAGCTGGCACGGCTCTGTCATCGATGATGACTCCTATGCCAAGGGAATTGTAGAGCTGAAGCAAGACCTTCAGGATAAGGAGGCTGTCCTATGAGCGAAGCTATGAGAGAAGCCTTTGGCAAGAAACTTGCCTCCCTGGGCGAAACCTGTCCCGCCCTCGTCGTCCTTGATGCTGATGTATCCTCCTCAACCAAGAGTGCCTTGTTTGGCAAAGCCTATCCTGACCGGTTTTTCAACATAGGGGTGGCTGAGGCAAACATGGTTGATATCGCAGCAGGTATGGCAACCGCTGGTCTGCGTCCTGTGGTAAATGCCTTTTCGATTTTTCTTGCCCTTAAGGCAACTGACCAGATTAGGAATACGCTCTGCTATAACAACCTTCCTGTGGTTATCGCAGGTGCCTACGGTGGGCTTTCAGACTCCTTTGATGGAGCAAGTCACCATTCTATCTGTGATATCGCCATCATGAGGGCCCTGCCCAACATGCAGGTCATAGTCCCTTCCGATGCCAGACAGGCTGAACTGGCTCTTGAGTATGCACTGAAGCAGGACGGACCTGTATTCATCCGTCTCAACCGAAACCCTATGCCAGACCTTCCTGCTTCTGATGAGATCGGGACCGTGGTATGTTCAGAGGGAAGTGACGTTACCATTGCAGCAAATGGCATCACCGCTTCGTTTGCATGCGAAGCAGCTGCCTTGCTTGCAAAAGACGGTCTCAAAGCAGTGGTGCTCAGCGTTCCTATGGTGAAACCCTTGGATATTGAGAGCCTGAAGAAAAGTGTGGCCAAGACGGGAAAATTGCTCTGTGTAGAAGAACATGCCCTTATGGGTGGTTTCTCCTCAGCAGTAAGCGAGGCCTTTATGAAACAGGGAATTCATTGTATATTTGATGCAATTGGGATAGAAGACAAATTTACCGAATCGGGTCCCTATGAACCCCTTTTGGCAAAATATGGAATTAGTGCAGAGAATATTGCCGCTAGGGTGAAAGACCTCTGCAAGTAGGAGTGAAACATGGACCAGATGAAAAAAGCATATGAACTGCTCAAAGAATGGAAAGGCGATGCCTATGTGCATGGTCTTGGCGTACTCGATCAGGTTGGGACCATTGCCAGGGGTTTTGGGAAGAGGGCGTTGGTAGTCAGCAACACCACCTATATGAAGCCGGTTGCTGACCGAGTCGTTTCCTACCTGAAGGAAGCAGGTGTTGAGCTCGCAGGTGGTGTCATTGCCCCCGATGCAAAGCCCAATGCCCCTCGTGAGGATGTCTACCGCCTTGAGTCCTATATCCTGCACACCAAACCCGATTGCATCATTGCCATTGGTGGAGGATCATCAATCGACGCATGTAAGGCCGCAAATGCCCTTGCCTGCCTTGGCTCTAAGATTACCCCTGAGATCGACCACTACTTTGGTACCGATGTGGTGACCAACGCCCTCAAGGAGACCGGTGTTTCCCTTATTCCCCTTATTGCAGTGCAGACCTCCGCATCCAGTGGTGCACACCTGACCAAGTACTCCAACATTACAGACCCTGTGGTTGGGCAGAAGAAGCTCATTGTTGACAATGCCCTCAACCCGACCGTTGCGATGTTCGATTACGAGACCACAGTCACAATGCCTCTCTCTGTAACGATTGATGGGGCCCTCGATGCTATCGCCCACACCTTTGAGGTGTTCTGTGGAGCCAAGGAAGGGACCTATGAGAAGACTAAAGAGATCGCAGAGTGTGCCATCAACCTGGTAGCAGAGTATTCGGAGGTCCTCATCAGCGACCCCAAGAATGTGAAGGCCCGTGAGGCTATCGGTCTTGCAACTGACCTTGGTGGGTATGCCATCATGATCGGTGGTACAAGTGGTGCTCACCTTACCAGTTTCTCCCTTGTGGACATTGTGTCACACGGCACTGCCTGTGGAATCATGAACCCGTACTATGCAGTGC
>DMAO01000010.1 GCA_003446545.1 Sphaerochaeta sp. | reverse complement strand
GCGGTACCATTCCGTACAGGATTATACGTATCAGTATTCCCAATATGTATCATGTTGGTTAATTCATCCAGAGAATTTGGTATTTTTTACCAATATTTTGATTTTTTTTTGTATTTGAAGATTATAATTAGGAAAAACCCCTTCTTTTCATGGTTAAACACCGTTTTCCCAAAGTTGGCACGCCATCTGCATTGATAGTAGCGTACCAACAAAGAGCCACCAAGTGGCAGAAGGAGACCATAATGAACGTGTTCAAAAGAATCACAGACATCTTCAATTCAAATCTAAATAGTGCCCTCGACAGAATCGAAGACCCTGCAAAGATGATCAACCTCATGATTACCGAACTGCAAGATACCCTTACCAAGACCCGCTCTTCGGCAGCTGCACGCAAGGCAGAGAAAACTAGCCTGACCAAAGAGAGGCAAGAGCTTACCAAGGCTGCTGAGCGTTGGGAAGATCGTGCCAAGCTTGCCATCACGAACAAGCGTGAGGATCTGGCAAGGGAAGCCCTCTCTGAGAAGAAGGGTTGCAGTGAAAGGATTCGTCTCATAGACGAACAGCTGAGTAACCTGGACAGCATCCTGGCAAGTCAGGAAGTGCAGCTTGCCCAGATAGCTGACAAACTGAAGGAAGTAAAAGATAAGCAGAAGATCCTTGTCCAGCGTGCAACCAGTGCCAAAGAGAAGAAGCAGGTAGCCAGGACTCTACACAGTACTGACAGCAGCGACCTTGCCCGCAGGTTCAGTGAACTGGAAAGCAGTATCGAACGCATGGAAGCTGATGCAGAAATGTCAGGCTACCATGGAAAACGCTCCAGCGGTGATGAATTCAGCAAAATGGAGACAGACAGCTCCCTGGAAGAAGAGCTTGCAGCCTTGAAAGCATCAATGGAGGAGAAGAAATAATGGAGTATCCACGCTCTGAGACCCACAAGCTCTATCGGGAGCGTGACGGATATCTGTTAGGAGTCATCGAAGGGCTGGCAAACTGGACAGGACTTCCAGTACTGGCACTGCGCATCATTGCGGTCATTCTTCTGTTCAAAGTGGGATTTGCCCCTATGGGGATAGCGTACCTCGGTGCAGCAATCCTGATGCCCGGAAGATTAGGAAGATAAGGAACGGGTTTTGACGTGAGAGTCCAAATATCGTAGGGATCGTAACGATCATAGGTATTGTAGTGTACCGTACTCAGACCAGGGTCATCACCAGATGGCCTTGGTCCTTTCTTTTGTCTTTCTTCAGACTGTTTCTGCATTGCCCCTCTTTACGAAAAGAAACGAGAAGCCAACGCCCTTAAGACGAGGGAGTATGTCAAAGCTGATCTTTATATTTTCTATACAGGCCACGGAACTGGTCGTAGGTGAGGTTAAGCAGCTTGGCAGCCTCTTTTTGGTTGCCTTCTCCCCGCTTGAGGGCTTCCTGCAGGAAGGAAAGCTCCAGCTCTTCACGAGATTGCTCGTACTTTGCGAGATCGAGCTCCTTCTCAGGGCTAAGGGACTCTTGTTTTGGTTCTGCATAGGGATTGGCAAAAGGATTGAACTGGATCTCTTCGATATCTGTGGTATCGCTACGGTAGACAGCCCTTTCCACCACATTCTTCAGTTCACGCACATTCCCTGGCCAGCTGTATGTCATAAGGAGTTGAACCACCTGCTTGCTGAAGCGGGGCATCTCACTCTTTCCGCACTCCAGGGCCATTTTCGAACTGAAATAATTGGAAAGGAGCATGATATCCTCCGAGCGTTCTCTTAGGGGGGGGAGGAACAGCACCTCAAAGGAGAGCCTGTCCAAGAGGTCCTCCTTGAACTTGCCTTCTTTGCAGAGCTGTGGAAGGTCGGTATTGGTGGCTCCAATGATCCTGACATCAACTTCATGGGTGACTGAGGAGCCTACCCGTTCGAAGGTGCCGTACTCCACGACCCGGAGAATCTTCTCCTGGACTTCCAAGGGAATGAGGCCGATCTCATCAAGAAAGAGGGTTCCTCCCTCGGCTTCTTCAAACCGTCCTTTTCTTGTCTTTTGTGCTCCGGTAAAAGCCCCTTGTTCATAGCCGAACAATTCTGTTTCAATGAGGGAAGGGGGAAGTGCTGCACAGTTGACAGTAACCAAGGCCTGTTGCCAACGGGGAGATAGGAAATGGAGCCTTCTTGCAGCACCTTCCTTACCACTTCCCCTCTCCCCTACCAAGAGGACTGGCCGATTGACCTTTGCCGCACGGCTAAGCTGGGCTTGGAAGTCAAGAAAGACTTCGCTTTCCCCTAAAAGCTGCTGGCTGTACCTTACCTGATTGGATTCCATCTTCTCTCCGGTTTTGGTAAAATGCACCATAGTTGGCAGGTTTTACCAACCTCAAGATACCATACAAAAGAGGAACTGGGAAGTAAGAGTCTTCAATGTTGCTCAGTGGAAGCATTTACTGACTTTCTTTCCTGTTTTTTATAGTTGGCATGCTTTGTGCATCTTGATTGGTACAAGAACAGGTGGTACTACTACCTAAGGAGAGTAATATGGGAGTTTTTTCAAGATTCTTAGATATTGTGAATGCAAACATCAACTCACTTCTCGACAAGGCTGAAGACCCTGAGAAGATGATCAAGCTGATGATGCAGGAAATGGAAGATACACTAATCGAGCTCAAGAGCTCTTGTGCAGCCAAGATGGCAAGCAGAGCCAAGACAGAGCGTTCCTACAGGGAACAAGAGAGTGCAGTCAATCGTTGGCAGCGCAGAGCAGAGCTTGCGATAAGCAAGAATCGCGAAGATCTTGCAAGGGAAGCCTTGCTTGAGAGAAAAAAGTGCATTGATGCCATGGAGCAACTTGCCTCTGACCTTAAGGTTGCCGATGAGACCATCAAGGTCAGTAAGGACGAGATCAACCAGATCGAGGACAAGCTGGTGACAGTCAAGCAGAAATACCAGATGATGGTAGAGCGTGGCAAACGCGCCAGGGAAGAGCAGGCTGCCCAGGAAACCTTGAGGCGTGCCGCTGAATCGGCAACCCATGACCGTTTCTCGGACATGGAAGAGAAGATCGACAGGATGAAGGCAAACAACGACCTGAACAAGTACGACTTTAGTTCGCTGGATGAGAGGTTCAAGGACCTTGAAGAGATGGATGATATCGATGCTGAGATAGCGGCCCTTCGCAAACGTGCAGGCCTCTGACAGAGAAGAGAGGTATTGTATGGAAGCGGTATTTATTCTGATAGTCATCTTTTCCTTTATCATCATCGTGACAACTATCGACGAGAGGGCTAAATTACAGAAGAGGAAGATGGATGCGGCTCTGAGGATGCGTGAGATGGAGAGTGGGTATCCACCAGGGACCTACAGCGGCTACAACGCAAAGGCAAAAAAGAGAAAGCGACCAAAAGACGATGATTTCCTCCAGATGGTGGAACCTGCCAAGAATTCCCAACGGGAAGTGTTGAAACAAGGCATCGACGACCTTCAGCAACGTTTGGACAACATTGAAACAATT
>DMAO01000219.1 GCA_003446545.1 Sphaerochaeta sp. | reverse complement strand
TAAGCTTCAAGTCGATGAGGCTTTTTCTTGCAGGGCGATTCGGTTCCTTTATTCTCTGCAGAACCATCTCTGCAGCCTGAACCCCCGAATCCTCAAGGCTCTGGTTAATCGTAGTCAAATTAACAAACTCAGCCATCTCGATATCATCAAACCCGACAACTCCCAACTCATCAGGGACAGTAATCCCCAGTTGGACCGCACATTTGATGGTCCTGATGGCCAACGTATCACTAGAAGCAAAAATACAGTCTGGGCGGTCAGGACGGTCGAGCAGCCGATAAATTCCTGCCGTCGAAACATCAGGAAGGTTTTCCCCAAGCCAAATATTACGTCTCTCCACCTCTATGCCCTTAGTTGCAAAATAGGAGGAAAAGCCTTCCAGCCGCTGTTCTGTCGAACGGGCAGCATAGGCCCTGAGGGAAGCTTCCCCCACATACCCAGGGGTTCGGTATCCATTCTCGTACAAGAATTCAGCTACCATACTGCCACCCTTACCATTACGGATGACAACAGAGTCAAAGCCTTCCACCTCTGTCTCAACAAAACAGACGGGAATAGCAGAATTTCTCAGCTTATCTATGATTGAATCATCCAAGTTCATACAGAGGGAGATAAGACCATCAACACGCTTGCTCCCTACCATAAGATCGATATACCCTTGAAGGCCTTCACTGCTCTGCACCGAATAGATGACCAGTTCGTAGTGGTGATCAGAGAGAACCGAAGAGATGCCCTTCAAACGCTCCATAAAGGACGACTCGGTGAAGAAGGGTGCGATCACCGCTATCTTCATAAGGTGTTGGCGTGCTTTTGCCACGGCTTCTGCCTTGGGAACAAACTGTAGCTCTTCAATTGCATACAGAATCCTAGAGCGTCTCTCCTTATTCACCATGGAAGGCGAATTTATGGCTCGTGATACTGTGGTCGGACTTACACCAGCAAGTTTTGCTACGTCATAGATGGTTGATTGCTTCGGTGTCATCACTTCTCCCATACACATGAAACTGCTTTCATGGAACTAGTTTCAGTCTACTATAGATTTTCCAGATGTCAAGGACATATGGCCATAAATATCACAGAAACAACAGGCTTGGATCCTTTGATCCAAGCCTGTGCAAGTCCTGTACGTAGAATTAGCTCTGTACCTCTAGAACGGCTATAGCCTCTCTTCAAAAGTGTGTCCCCTGTCAAGATATCCTTTGCTCAAAGGGCATGAGCTATCCTAGTTGCCTCAAGCATACGGCCTCTTGTCTTCTCTCCCCCTTCCTCCAAACCACTGCTCAAATCTACCGCATAGGCTCTGGTTTTAGTAATCGCCTCCTCCAGATTTCTTGGATGCAACCCACCTGCCAGGAAGAAAGGCCGAGTACAGGTCTTGGTCAGTTCCCAGTCAAAAGACACCCCTGAGCCACCCTTCTTGGCGTCCAGAAGCACATAGTCCGCACTACTGTCCAGACCAAGACGTAGTGCTGTCTTGTCTGTTGCATCGATGGCCTTGATGATGGGAAGCTGGCATTGTTTTCTCAATTCCTGGATATAGCTTTCCTCTTCGGTTCCATGCAGTTGAACCAGGGAAATGATGCTGGCCCTGCAGAGAGACAGAATTTCCTCTATGGGTGCATCGGCAAATACCCCGACAGGGAGAATTGAAGGAGAGAGCAACATCCTAAGCTCCTTTGCTTTCTCAAAGGACACATGCCTCCTACTCGGTGCGAAGACAAACCCGATATAGTCGCATCGTGCCTCGTTGGCCCACCGTATGTGCCTCTCTTCCTTCAGCCCACAGAGTTTTATCTTGGTCATCCCCTCAGCTCCTTCAGGACTTTAGCCTTGTTGCATGAACGCATAAGCAGTTCGCCTACCAGGATTGCATCCACTCCATGGGTCTGAAGAAGTCTTGCATCCTCTGCTCCTGTAATCCCGCTTTCACTGACAAACAAGACGGAGGGAGGGACCAAATCCCTCAGAGTGAGACTGGTATGCAGGTCAACCTCAAACGTTCGGAGGTCCCTGTTGTTTACCCCAAGGATCCCCGCTCCAACGTGTAAGGCCCTCCCTACTTCCGTTTTATCATGGGCTTCCACCAAAGCGTCCATTCCCAAGGTTTCGCAGAGGCCTAGGTACCTCTCAAGTTGCGCATCAGAGAGCAGGGCACAAATGAGCAGGACCGCTGAAGAACCTAGGATTCTCGCTTCATAGATCTGGTATTCTGTGACGATGAAGTCCTTACGCAAAACAGGGAGGGAGACCTGTGCCGCTATCTCCCTCAGATACTTGTCATTTCCCAGGAATCTTGAGGGCTCGGTAAGTACACTGATGGCATCAGACCCCCCTGCCTCATATTCCTTGGCAATCGGGAGATAGGGAAACGCCCTGTCAATAATACCTTTTGAGGGGGAAGCCTTCTTCACTTCACAAATGAGTGACAGCCCTGCTTTACTCACAGCCTGGCTAAAGGAAAAGGGGGAAGGACCCTTTTGCAAGGCCTCTTCAGTGATGGACTGGACAGGGAGCTTCCCGTACCGTTGTCTTGCCACCTCAGCAAGGCTTTGGAGAATATCCACTCTAGACCTCGTTTGATAGTCGGATAAAGGCCGAAAGTTGCTCTTTTGCCTTGCCCGAGTCGATTGCCTCTGCTGCCATGACGATACCTTCTTGGATTGATCTGGCCTTCTTGGCAATGTAGAGGGCACAGCCACTGTTGAGCAGTACCACATCCCGTTTAGGTCCCTTGAGACTTCCCTCGATAACCGAGCGGGTAATCTCAGCATTTGTCTGGGCATCCCCACCCAGCAGGTCTTCCTTCTTGCACCGCTGAAACCCAAATTGTTCCGGTCTGATCTCATACTGGGTA
>DMAO01000018.1 GCA_003446545.1 Sphaerochaeta sp. | reverse complement strand
AAAGACATACTTGGGTTTCCGGGAAAGTCAGGAAGGAATCCTATGGCAACGTTGCAGAGGTACCCATAAGCCTTGGTTTGCGCAAATTTGAGCAAATATTTATTGCCTGTCCTAGAAATTCTCCGTATACTGCTTAACAAGAGGCCCCATGAAGAGAACAAAGAAAGTCCGTCTGCAAGACATAGCCGAAAAGACTGGCTTTTCCATTTCGACAATCTCACATTTCATAAACAAAACAAGAAATGTTGATGAGNNCCACCCAAGAGATAATCCTTGGGGCCATACAACAATTGGGTTACCAGATGCCATCAAAACGCAAACAGTTCTCCAAGGAAACTATCCTCGGGGTGATCGTATCAGACATCAGGATTGACTTCTTTTCCGAGTTGATCAAGGAACTGGAAGGTATAGCGTATGAGCAAGGGTATCAAGTGATTATCATGGATAGTGAGGAGAATCCTGAAAAGGAAAAACTCTGCCTTGCCACCATGATGANNGGTCTGCTTATTGCGCCGACTTCTATAAAATCAGACTTCAGTACCTGTACGCAGTTCCCTATTGTCCAGATTGACCGAATGGTTGACACAGGAACCTATGATTTTATAGGGATAGACAACATGATGACCTCCTATGAAATGACAAAACGTCTGCTACAGAAGGGCAAAACCCTTATTGGGTTGGTAACCTATTCCCAAGATAATTTTTGTGCCAGTGAACGGACAAAAGGATATCGGTTGGCAATGCTTGAATATGAGCTATTCCATGAAGAGCATATTCTGCTCATCGAACCCGATGCCGATACGAACCCCACAACCATCAGCGAGTTCCTACTTGGCAACCCAGATTTGGACACCATACTTTGTACCAACTCAAACATTTGCTATGAGGTACTGGGGAAAATGCAAGCGTTGGGAAGGAGAAACCCCATCCGTTTCGTCAGCACGTTCGACAACAACAAGTGGCTTGACCATGTCGCTTTTCCTGTCGATGCCATAACACAGCCCATCACAAACATTGCGATGACCGCAATAGAGATGCTAAAGAACAAGATTGTACATGACCAGACAATGAATTCAAGCAGGAGAATACTTCTCAACTGCAGCATTGAAGGACGCTCTTCCCTCTTCAAGGAAGGGCCTAGTGACAAACCAGACTTTTTGAACTAGGCAAACCAAAATACTATAAGGGGCGATACAATGGTAGACGAAAAGACAAAAAAGATGATTCTTGATGGTGAGGCAGTACTGGGCATTGAACTTGGATCAACCAGGATCAAGGCAGTGTTGGTCAACGGGGCGAACGAACCCATAGCCCAAGGTGGCTCTGATTGGGAGAACACCCTTCTGGATGGATATTGGACCTACTCACTCGATGATGTCTGGAAAAATCTTGCATCCTGTTTTGCAGATCTGAAACAGGATGTACAGCAGAAGTATGGCGTTCCTCTCCTGAAGACCAAGGCACTAGGCATCAGCGCCATGATGCATGGCTATCTTGCCTTCAATAAGGAGGACAAGCAACTGGTCCCCTTCAGGACCTGGCGGAACACGACCACCCACAAGGCGGCGGAGGACCTTTCCGACCTCTTTGCCTACCCAGTGCCGGAGAGATGGACCATCTCCCACCTCTATCAGGCCATACTCAACAAGGAAGAGCATGTAAAGGACATTACGTATGTCTGTACGCTCGCAGCCTATGTTCATTGGATCCTGACCGGAGAGAAAGTCCTGGGAATCGGTGATGCATCAGGGCTGTTCCCCATCGACACCAATACCAACGACTATGACCAGAAGATGGTCAGAGCCTTTGACCTTTTGGTAGAAGGGAAAGGCTTCCCCTGGAAGGTACAGTCCCTATTCCCAAAGGTACTGGTCGCAGGACAGGAATCTGGCAACCTCTCCCCAGAAGGGGCTCTCCTGCTCGATCCTAGTGGAAACTTTTCTGCAGGTATTCCTCTTTGCCCCCCTGAAGGTGATGCTGGAACAGGTATGGTTGCAACCAACAGCATTGCACAGAGGACAGGTAACGTCTCTGCCGGCACATCGGTCTTTGCCATGATAGTTCTGGAGCATGAGCTGTCAAGAAGCTACAACAAGTTCATAGACCTGGTGACAACTCCAGACGGATCGTTGGTTGCAATGGCTCATGCGAACAACTGTACAGGCGAGTATGACCGGTGGATGACACTGTTTGGCCAGGTACTGGAGGCTACAGGAAACAAGGTACCAAAATCAAAGCTCTATGACACGCTGCTGCTCAAAGCCCTTGAGGGTGCCAAGGATTGTGGTGGCCTGCTTCCCTATAACTACATATCAGGGGAGACCATGACAGGAATCTATGAAGGCAGACCTCTGTTTATTCGCCTCACTGAGAATGAGTTCACCCTGGAAAACTTCATGCGTGCCCAGCTCTTCACTTCCCTTGGGGCACTGCGGGTCGGCATGGACATCCTATTTGAGGACGAAAAGGTGCAGGTTGACGCCATCAACGGACACGGGGGATTCTTCAAGACGGCGGTAGTCGGTCAGACGATGATGGCAGCGGCGTTGCATACTCCCATTTCGGTTCTCAAGACAGCTGGAGAGGGTGGTGCCTGGGGAATTGCGCTTCTTGCGTCCTATCTTGTCAACAAGAAAGGCAAGAAACTACAGGATTTCCTTTCAGAGGAGGTCTTTGCTTCGAGCGAAGCCTCTATGCAAGTGCCCACCAAAGAGGATATAGAAGGCTTCAACACTTTCTTTGTAAACTACAAGAAAGGCCTGGAAGTGGAGAAGGCAGCGGTAAAATACTTGCCCTAACTACAGAAGCGTCCATACAAGCTGTGAGTGAGATAAGGGAATACGTACGACCTTTTTCCTTCTCCAACACTTTTTATCTTGCCATGTAAGTCTTCTCACACATGGCATTGCACAACATAGGACTGGATTGTACGCTGTACAATCCAGTCCTTTTTAAGCGGGCACCTCCAGCATTACTAGGGCTTGCTTCCATATATTTTTTTTACGTATTAGGGCTCAAAAAGCTAGAGGTAAACATGAAACATCTTCTGTCATAAGAAATGTAAGAACTTACTTTCAATAGTATTTTTTCAAATTTATTTCCATGAATACTTCCTGTTATTATGTAATAAACTCACCATAGTAATTACTATATTCCATCTTTTC
>DMAO01000323.1 GCA_003446545.1 Sphaerochaeta sp. | reverse complement strand
CCCTCGGGACTACGTAGCTTACATCCAATTCCTCTCAATACCGAATCCAAAGTTTTAAAATCTATACTGGTCGGTTGGGAAATCATTTTACCAATCCTCTTTTTTAAGGCTGACAAGAAATATTCCTTTCCAGATGGAAAAGTTTCACTATTCATCTGTATGATACTATATATGATACTAATCATCAAGATATTCTTGAGAAAAACGGTGACTTGTGCACATTGGCGATATCGGGACAAAGAAATCCATTGAGCTGGCGAAGCATGCCCAGAAGGCTGGCGCCAATGGCCTTATCGGATCGACGTACAACCTCATGCCTGATACTGCCATCGAGATATACAAGCTTGCCCAAACGGGTGACTACAGGGCAGCCTTTGAGATCCAGAAGATTGCAACCAAGCTCATCCATTACATAGTCCAGTGGGACTTCTTCCCTATCATGAAGAATCTCATCACCGCTAGTGGTGTGGACGCCGGTTACTCCAGAAAGCCTTTTGCCACTCCGAGCAAAGAGGTCATGGACAAGATCAATGCCTTCTGCCTCGATCTCAAGAAGGAACATATGGGGAATACCCATATCGCATTCATCGACAAAATGTGATAGATTTCTATTTCGTAGCTAGGTGTTTCCGCAGTATATGCCAAGGACTTGATAATGAAGAATTTAAAGAGCAAGAAACTGTATCTCCAGGTATATGATGAGTTACGTCATTATATATTGAAGAACAACCTCAAACCTGGGGACAAGATTCCTACAGAGATGGAACTGTCCCAGGCTTTGGGTGTTTCCAGGAACGTGCTCAGGGAGGCTGTCAAGACCCTTGAGATCCTTGGTGTGGTCAGCTCCAAGCCCGGGGTGGGGATGGTGGTGAACGCATTCTCCCCCAGTTCGCTTTCCACCTGCATGTTCCTTAACCTGATAGATGATAAGGGGGATCTGTTCAGGCAGTCACAGGAAGTGCGTAAGGTCCTGGAAATAGGATTTGCCCAGCAGTGCTTCGATTCCATAACTGAAGACCAGATTACCCGGATGGAGGATTGCGTAACGGCGATGGAGTCCTTCGAGGAGTATGAGGACTTCTATGACTCTGATGCCTATTTCCACCGTTGCATGTATGAGAATCTCGATAACAAGATGCTGATAGCATATCTGGACTCTGCTTGGGAGTGTGACCGCAGTTTCAGAGCCAAGGTAATTGAAGACAAGGCCCTGCGCATCAAGAAGCACAGGGATATAAGCATTGCCCTGCGTGAGAAGGACTATGAGGCTTTCATGGCAAGTCTTATTTTCCACTTCTCCTACAAATACAAAATCAATCCTCCCGAGACAAAAGAGTAGCCTATGGTCCATCATGAACGTGACTATGCAATACAGCATGCCCTGGTCTATACAGATGGGGCCCTTGTCCCTGATGCCACTGTAGTGGTACAGCAGGCTCTCATCACCTATGTTGGTAGGCATGATGAGAGCCTATGTAGAGATCTCAAGCAATTTGATGCCAAAGGAGCCTTGGTTGGCCCTGGACTGGTCGATATGCACCTGCATGGGTCTGGCGGCTTTGACTCTACCAGAGGCAACATACGAGAAAACCTTGAAGGTTTGGCCCTGTTCCTGGAAAAGAAGGGCATAACAGCCTTCCAGCTGGCTGTTGTCATGGATTTGGATCTGTTGGCCCAGATTAGGAATGCGTTGGACAAGAGCCCCTTTCTTGCAAGCCATATGCTTGGGGTGTATGTGGAAGGCCCTTTCATTGCTTTTGAGAAGAAGGGTGGAATACTCCCTTCTGGAATCAGAGCGTATGATAGGGCATATTTGGATGCAATCCTTTCCATCAGGTGTGGGGCGAAACCCTTGGTCACCACAATGACCATAGCCCCTGAGCTGCCCCACAGTGAGGAACTTTCGAACATCTTGGAGGAGCACAACATCGTTGTGGCCTATGGCCATAGTGATTGCTCCCTACAGGATTTGAAGCCTAGGGGCAAGCATCACCTTACCCACCTTTTCAACGCCATGAGCAGTATCGACCACAAACGCCCAGGCTTGGCAGCCATGCCGTTTGTGAGCTCCTTTTCGCATGCAACCTATGAGCTGGTCTGTGATGGAGTCCATGTCCATCCTTCAGTGATAGATTTGACGATACATACCCTTGGTACAGAACGGATGTGTCTCATATCCGATGCTATGGGTTTAGCTGGTACGGGTCCCGGTGAGGGGCTGTATTTGGGGAAGAGGATGTATTCGACTGGGAAGTCCTGCTATTATAGCGACAGCGATACCCTGATAGGCTCTGCTACCCTGATCACTGAATCAGCAAAGATGCTCTATCAAAAGGGGTTGTTGGACAAACAGTCCTTTTTTAGGGTTGCCTCGGAGAACCCCTTACGGGTGCTTTCGCAAACAGATAGGGGTTTTATCAGAGAGGGATACAAGGCTGATCTGGTAATGCTCTCTGACGCTATGGATGTCCAAGAGGTTTTCAAGGCAGTGTAAGCGTACGCTACACAGCTGTAGATAGGTGAGGTCAACTATGAAAAATACGTTTTCCATCCTTGCCAGCGAGTATCGCACGATGCTCCTGGACAATGTGCTTCCCTTCTGGTTGGAGCATGGATTCGACCAGGAATATGGAGGGATGCTCACTGGTCTCGACCGTGATGGAGCCCTGTTGGAGACAGACAAGTCCATCTGGTTCCAGGGTAGGGCCCTGTGGGTCTTCAGTGAAGCTGCACGACAGTTTGATAAGAGAGCTGAGTACCAGGAAGTCTGCACCTCGCTGGTCAACTTTATTGAGCAGTATGGGTTCGATCCCTCTGATGGCCGTATGTACTTCAGGGTGAGCCGTGAAGGCAAGCCTGTGGTAAAGCGCATTCGCTATATATTCAGCGAGACTTTCGCCATCATCGGGTTTGCTTCCTACAGCAAGGCCTTTGGTAAAGAGGAGTATGCTACTAAGGCGTACGACCTGTTCCAGACAGTGCTAAAGGCTCTCAACAGTTCTGATATTCTGGTTCCCAAGTCCATGAGGTCCTCAAGGGGCTTCGGTGTCCCCATGATCCTGCTCAACACTGCACAGGAACTTCGGGATGCCTGTCCTGAACACGCACAAGAGTTGAATCTTTTCATCGATGGCCTGCTCCAGGAGATAGAGCAGTATTTTGTCCGAGACGAGCTTGAGATCGTGGTGGAGCAGTGCTCTGGAAATGGATTGCTGGAACTTGAACACTTCGAAGGGAGGCTGCTCAACCCTGGGCACGCCATAGAGGGTGCCTGGTTTATCATGCGTGAGGCTAGGTATCGAAACAACGATGCCACCCTCATGCAGTTGGGGACCAAGATGCTCAACTGGATGTGGAAGGTAGGCTGGGATGCAAAGAATAAGGGTATCATCTATTTCAGGGATGCCCTAGGCAAGAGCGCTACCGAGTACTGGCACGATATGAAGTTCTGGTGGCCACAGTGTGAGGCAAGCATAGCCAACCTGATGGCATACTCGCTGACAAACAACAAGCAGTATCTTGAGCAGTTCCTTGAGGTGGACCAGTACATCAAGGCCAACTTTGTCGACAGCGAGTATGGCGAGTGGTATGGCTACCTGCATCACGACAACTCCCTTTCCACCCCT
>DMAO01000192.1:1655-6514 GCA_003446545.1 Sphaerochaeta sp. | reverse complement strand
TTGATGAGAATGATGTAATCGTGGATTTTGCCGGGCAAAAGGGCAAGGATGGCAACCGCCTTTCCACCGCCATGGCCTTCAAAAGCCTTATGCCCCTTGCAAAGAGCCACATCTGGGTACTCAAAAGCGCTCTTCCCAAAGAGAAGCTCAGCAAGAAGGTCCTTGAGGATATTCCCTGGACCCTTACCACCTTGCTGACCAGCAACGGAGGCAAAAGCTCCCTAAAGGATATGAAAGCCGAACTGGTTCCTTCCATCCTTGACGCAAAACAGTGGACTTCCTGGTCTAACCATGCCAAGAAAGAACTGATGAACAATCCTGTCTTCGACCTTTCGGCCCAAGATGTTGATACCTATATCCTCAGGTCGACTCCTGTAAGCTACGAGGAGAAACAGCTTGCTGTCTTCCGCAGTGAGAAACAGTTCTATGACAAGATCAAGAGGCTGAAAGAATTTCTCACCTCCAAAGGTGATGTTGAGAGCGATTTCTTCTATGAGATGGTCAAGTATTTCAGTGACATGTTCCTCGAGGAGAACGGGGCCCTCAAGCCCATGGGCGAAGTCAACGACTACACCTTCAGCGCATTTCTCTTGCTGGAGGATCTGGTACACAAGCAGAATATGAATTTCATCAACCGGGTTGAGGGACTTTCCTTTAAGGAACTCTTTGAACGAACAGAAGATATTGAAGCCAGTTTTGATGCGATCAGGGATCCTGAACTGAAGAAAAGCTTTATCGATCATGTGGTATCTGAGATTCCCGGATGGAGCAAGGTACTCTCTTCCCTCTTCCCCTACTATCTCACCAGCTACATTCCTGAGATCTTCCGACATAACAAGAAGACCGCCGAATTCAACAAGGTCTACAAGGATGTTGTGGAAAATTTCAAGGAAAAGGCATCGACGCTCATTTATCTCATAAAGAACTCTGAAGAAAAGCAATGGAATAAGGCGGGTGTATCCTCTGAACAGCTGTTGTTCACCGAGTTGCAGCTTCTTGACTATACCAACCGCTGTATCGACTCCCGTAAGGATGTCCAAGAAAATCGGAAAAATACCAAGACTCTGATGGCCATCCTGTTCAATGAGAAGAAGGTCCTTACCTACATAGAGAATGGGGATGAGGAGACCGCACAGAAAATCTACAGCCTGGTAGCCAATGTTTTCGACCTTCCAGGAGGAAAGAAGATTGAGATCAAGCATGCCATCAGCGAAAAGTATCCGGATTTCCGTTTCTTTGATGAGGTCAGTCCCATCGATAGGGAGACGTTGGTCCCTACAGGACTCTTCTGCACCGCTTCAGCCCTTGAAGCCAAGAAGAAGGAGATGGAGCATATCCAGCACGTTGAGCTGATTGAAGTCGCCAAGGAAATTGGTCAGGCACGTGATATGGGAGACCTTCGTGAGAATAGCGAGTACAAGTATGGCAAGGAAAAACAGTCCATGCTCAACAATACGCTGCGCCGTCTCAGCGAGGAAGTCGACAGGGCCACTGTCATCACCAAGGATATGGTTGACCCTACCCGTATAGGGTTCGGTACCAAGGTAGTGTTGTTCGATAACCTCAATGGTGAAAGTATCACCTACACCATCATGGGCCCTTGGGAGTCCAATCCCAATGAGAACATCATCAACATGCTTGCTCCTTTTGGAAGGGCCTTGCTCTACCATCAGGTAAACGAGAGGTTTGTGTTCAAGCTCAACGATCAGAGCTATGATTACACAGTGAAGAGCATTGAGGTCATTGATCTCTAGGATCTGCAAAACAGGCTATACTTTCTTATACCGACAATGCCCTGCTTCCTCAAAAGAAGCAGGGCATTGTCATGTAGTATCCAATGTAATCCAGCGGCGAGGGGAATACCATCCCTGTTCAGGTTCTCTTAGGTCTGAGCAGTCGGAGAAATGGTATGTTGGCAATTGTGTACGAGAGAATCGTCAAGGCAACCCCCACACTTCCAAGGAAGACCACCATGGCAAGGTTGGCTAGCGTTGAACCACTTTCATACCAGCTCATGTCAAGGAAGCTGTAGAAGATGGAGAGGGCCAACAGGGGGATGTTTGCCACCAAGACACGTAGCACTCCCTTGAAAAGGGCCTTGTCCGTAAACAGCGGGTAAAGGTCACGCAAAATATACGCAAGAAGCATAAAGCAAAGGCTGAACGAGAAAATTGATGCCAGGGGAAGAGCGATGATGCCAAATCCAAATCTGATGAAGAGCCACATCAGAGCAATATCAAGGATACTCATGAAAGCGGTTACCACTGTCATAGTCTTATGCCTTTCAGCACTGTAGCCAATTCTCTGCAAGAGGTTGAACCATGCAGCTGCAGTCATACCCAAAAGGTAGTACCTAAGGATGTGTGCAGTGTTCTCAGCATCTGCGAGGGTATAGTTTCCAGTCTGTAGGACAGCAGATACACTCTCTTTGCTGATGGCGAACAGGAGGATGGTACTGGGCAGAAGAAACGTGAGGAGGTTTATCAGAGCCTCCCGAGATATTTTCTGCAGTTCATCATGCCGACCTAGACCGTAGGCCCGGCACATCAGAGGAAAGGAGACCGCCACTATCGCATTGAAGAAGATACCATAGGGAGCCTGCCAGAATATAAGCGAGTTACTGAAGGCGGTCACACTGCCTTCAGATAGGGAGGATGCAAACCAGAAGGCAACCATCTGGGCAATGACCACAATGATAGAACTGAATACCATCTGAACCCAGGATTTCATCAACGGATTGAAGGCGGTTCCCCTCGTATCGAAGGCGACCTTCAGGCGGTAGCCATATCGGCGTACGACAAGGTACGAGTAGGCCCCTTGCAACACTCCCCCTGCAAGGGCGGAATATGCCATGCTCATCGCACCAAAATAGGGATGCATGAACTGCACACCGAAAATGACTGAGAAGGAAAACAGCAGAGGGGCTGCATGGGAGTGGAAGAAACTCTTATGGCAGTGCAACAGCCCATTAAAGATAGACCCCACGCTTATGGTGAGAAGATAGGCCATAAAGAATGGGAGCAGCCGGGCCCCGAGAGTGAGCTGCCCGGCATCAAAGTCGGAGAAAAAAGCCAGGAGGGGCTCCCCATACAGGTAGGAAACCAGTACCAGCGGAAGGAGAATAAGGGTCTGATACGTGCACAGGAGGGCAAAAAGACGTTTGGGGGCCTTTGTATCCTCGCTTTCGATGAGACGGCTGAAATAGGGTATGATCGAAGCGTTAATGGCACCTTCTGCAAAGATCTTGCGGAAGTTGTTGGGGATATTGAAGGTAAAGTTGATCACATCAGCAGTACCACTCGCACCGAAAACTGAACCTAGTACCCTTGCCCTGACAATACCAAGCACCCTACTGGCGAGGGTGCAAAGCATCACTATGACGCTGCTTTTTGCCGCAGCCTTATCTTGCGTAAAATCTTGCAAGGTAGTCCCTCTTGAAAGAGGAGAACCTGTCTTCGGCTATTGCCAGACGAACCTTCTCCATCAGACGGTAGAAATACGTCAGATTATGTTCGGTTGCAAGCATGCCCCCGAGCATCTCCCCTGTCTTTATCATATGATGCATATAGGATCGGGAATACTGCGTACAAGCGGTACAGGGACAGCCCTCCTCCAGAGGGGAAGGGTCAAACTTATGCACTGCTTTCTTGAGGACTACTACCCCATCATCGGTAAAGATGGCGCCATTACGGGCCATACGGGTAGCGAGGACACAGTCAAACATATCAATGCCGTTCTCCACTGCTTCCAAAATATAGTCAGGGCTTCCGATGCCCATGACATAGCGAGGCTTCTCCCGGGTCACCATATCTGCAGTATAAGCAAGAAATTCGCTGAACTGATCGGAACTCTCTCCAACAGAGAGTCCTCCGATGGCAATGCCGGGAAAATCCATGCTGTTGAAGAACTCAGAGCTCTCCTTTCTGAGTTCCTTATAGAAGTTGCCTTGCACAATGCCAAAGAGGTTTCCCCTAAAACCCTCGCCTAGGCTTTCCCTGTGATTTAGGGCACGCTGTGCCCAGCTATGCGTTATACGCATTGCTTCGGTGGCCGCTTTCAAGCTGATTTCCGGGGGAGTGCACACATCGAGACACATGGCAATATCACTACCGATGACCCTTTGAATATCGACCACTTTCTCAGGGGTAAAAAGATGCTTTGATCCATCGACATGACTTTGGAAGTTAACCCCATTCTGGCTGATCTTTCGCAACCCTGAGAGGGAGAATACCTGAAAGCCACCACTGTCAGTGAGCAGATTATGTTCCCAATGGGAGAAGTTGTGTAATCCTCCGAACTGCTCAAGAACCTCCAGGCCGGGGCGAAGATAGAGGTGGTAGGTGTTTCCCAGGATAAGCTTGTATCCTATCTTAGCCACATCCTGATGGTACATACCCTTGACGGTACCATTGGTGCCCACAGGCATGAACACGGGGGTCTGTACCTCTCCATGACCAAGGTCCAGCAGTCCAAGCCTTGCGTTGCTGTTTTTGTCCTTATGGGTTTCTCTGAATATTTTTTGCATACTGCCTCAACGAAGAACTAATCGTTCTGATAATGCTATCGATACTATCACAATCATGGGGATTACCATACCCCAAACAGGTTCTATGACCCCCTGTTTTGCCATGATAAGGCTCATCATCTGCACCACATAATAGATGACTGCAAGGAACAGGCTGGTGATGATGCTGAATAGCAGCACGTTCTTTTTATACCTATAGTTTATCGTACAGGCAATGAAAATCAGGACAAGGGGGGTGAACGACCCAAGGACCCTATTGGCAAAATCAGTGGATGCCTCATACCAAAGCTTGGGGTTGAGAACATGAATCTTCTTCAAATAGTCCAAGGCTGCT
>DMAO01000192.1:0-1569 GCA_003446545.1 Sphaerochaeta sp. | reverse complement strand
TCAATGGTATGGATGACTGCATCAGAGAGCGTCCATACCCTACCCTTTTCATCCCAAGTGGCACTGGTGGCGTCGATACGGGTTTGCAGTTGCCCTCCCTCATCTTGCAGAACCAATACCAGGGCCCTGATGGTTTTGGTCTCATCATTGTAGTGGGAAGCATGGACAACAAACCGCCCCTCTGGATCACTGAGGGTGATATTACGATTGTCAAAGGTACTACGTAAACCAAAGAGCTCATCTTGAGTGACCTTCTTGCTCTTGGAAGAGGGGATGGCCACCAGCTCATTGAACCCGAATTGGAAGAGTGAAAATAGGAATCCCAACAGGAGGATGGGGATTATTATTTTCCTATAGCTGATACCGGCATTATAGAGGGAAATAAGCTCATTGTTGGCTTGCATCTGAGAAAGGTAATAGGTGGCGGAAAAGAGCAATGAGGGCGCGAGGGCAAACAGCAGAGCCTCTGGGCTGTAGAGTATCGTCAACTTGAAAATGGTAAAGGTTGGAACTTCATTTTGAACATAGGAGTCAAGATGCGTGAAGAGGTCGACACTGACTAGCATCAAGGTACAGAGGACTAAGGTGATGAACCCAACCTTTGATACTGAACTGATACTATGCTTGGTAAGCAGTCTCATAGGCGCCTCGTAAAGAACAGCAGCAAAATGCCTACTGAAAACAGCAGTACATTGGGAGCCCATATGAGGAAAGCTGGGTTGAACGAAACAGAGAATATCTGCATCTGGGCAAAAAAGAGCAAATACCAGTACACGACAGCAACCAGCATGGAGAGCCCAAACCCTATCAGCCTGCCATGTTTCACCCTAAAGAAGGAAATCGAAAAGGTCAAAAAAACCAGCATGAAGCACGCAGCCGAGAGGGCATATTTCTTGTTAAGCTCAGCCCTGTAGTACTGGTAGTAGAAATTAATAGGTTTGTTATCCCGCATCTCAGCGATCTTGTCCTGCAATTCTTCTACTTGTACCGATTCTCCTTCTGCCTGCAGTCGAGCCAACTCCTCTTCTAGGGAGAGTATCTTTGTCTTGTAGACCTTTAGGTCCTCCAGCATTGCAACCCTATATGTAGCTATGCGTTCGCTCAGTTCTTTTATGGAGAGTTGGGAGGGAAGGGCTGTAGCCAAGGAGGCGACCTGACCTGAGAAGTTCAGATAGAACTGTGCCTGGTTTGCCTTCGAGAGGGTCCATGAAGAGATGTCCTTCTCATTAGAACTGAAGATGACTGGTTTTTCGAGATCAAGGCGGTAGATGAAGTTTTGAAGGTCTATGAGGCTGACCTCCCCTTTTGGGGAGCTGAGGACCTGACTGTCACCCTTCTTTGCAAGGTCGAAGAGGATGATGTCATTGACAGTGGAGCCAGAGACCTCCTTGTTGATCATTACACGCTCCCCTATGGTGTTGGAGGTGTTGCTGACCAGTTCCAAGGTGGGTAGGTCATACATCAGATTTGCATAGAGCTCCTTATATTGGCGCGTGCTCCATGGAAGGGCCTTGTCGGCGGTGAGGAACGTCGCAAAGGAGAAAACAAGAGAAATTACAATGATGGGGA
>DMAO01000203.1 GCA_003446545.1 Sphaerochaeta sp. | reverse complement strand
CTGCAATGGAAGAGGATATCCTCTCTTTTTGGCAGCAAGAGGATATTTTTGGAAAATCGATCAAACAGCGTCCGGCTGAGGATGAGTTCGTCTTTTATGACGGGCCTCCCTTTGCTACAGGCCTCCCCCATTTTGGCCACCTGGTCCCTGGGACCATTAAGGACGCCATTCCCCGTTACCAGACCATGAAGGGTAAGCGAGTGAACCGCCGATTCGGATGGGATTGTCACGGCCTCCCTGTTGAGTTTGAGATAGAGAAGACGCTGGGTATCAGCGGGCCTTCAGAGATCTATAAGTACGGTGTCGCCAATTTCAACGAACAGTGCCGTTCCATTGTATTGCGCTATACCAAGGAGTGGGAGAATACCATCAACAGGATGGGGCGTTGGGTAGATTGGGAGAATGGGTACCGCACCATGGATACCAACTACATGGAGTCCATCTGGTGGGTATTCAAGTCTTTGTATGAAAAGGGCTTTATTTACGAAGGGTACAATATCCTTCCCTACAGTCCTGCCCTCGGGTGTCCCCTCTCTAACTTTGAGGTAAATCTCGGCGGGTATCAGGATGTCGTCGACCAGGCTGTTACTGTCCGTTTCGCTGCGGACGGCGAGAAGGATACCTACTTCTTGGCATGGACCACCACGCCTTGGACTTTGCCTTCAAACCTCGCTTTGGCTTTTGGGCCTGACATCGATTATGTGAAGATTCTCGACAAGAGTGATGATTGCTATTACATCCTGGGTAAGGACCGACTCGGCCACTACTACAATGATGAGAAGCAGTACGAGATAGTGGATCAGCAGAAGGGCTCCTTCTACAAAGGGATGCGCTATGAGCCTCTGTTCCCTTATTTTGCCCACCTAAAGGCAGAGGGGGCCTTTGTCTGTGTCACAGGTGACTATGTCACCACAGAAGACGGTTGTGGTATCGTCCATACAGCCCCGGGCTTTGGTGAGGATGACTACCAGGTGCTCAAGGGGACTGGAATCCCCACAGTCTGTCCCATCGATAGCGAAGCGAAGTTCACTAGTGAAGTCCCAGACTTTGTCGGAAGATTCGTAAAAGATACCGACAGTGATATCATTGCCCTTCTTAAAGAGAGTGGGAAGTTGGTCAAGAGGGAAAATTTCCTGCACCCCTATCCCTTTTGCTATCGTACCCACAAGCCACTTATCTATCGTGCAATGGAGTGTTGGTTTGTAGACATCCAGAAAATTAAAAGCTCGATGCTCAATGCGAACGACCAGATTACCTGGATGCCTGAGCACCTGAAGAACGGACGCTTCGGCAAGTGGCTTGAGGGTGCTCGTGACTGGGCAATCAGCCGCAACCGTTTCTGGGGAAACCCCATTCCTGTCTGGAAATGTGATGGAAGTGACCACATTGAGGTCATCGGCAGCACCGAAGAGCTAAAAGCAAAATGCGGACAATCTGTATCCGACCTGCACAAGCACTTCGTTGATGAGCTCACCTGGCCAAGTCCCGACGGAAAGGGCACCATGAGGCGCATCACCGACGTTTTGGACTGCTGGTTTGAGTCCGGCTCGATGCCCTATGCCCAGCTGCACTATCCGTTTGAGAACAAGGAGTACTTTGAAGAGCATTTCCCCGCTGACTTCATCTGTGAAGGTTTGGACCAGACCCGCGGTTGGTTCTACACCCTGACAGTCCTAGCAGCCGGCCTGTTTGACAAGCCTGCCTTCATGAACTGCATCACCAATGGTATTGTGCTCACACCCGAAGGCAAGAAGATGAGCAAGAGTGAACGAAACTACACTGACCCGATGGAGATAGTGAACACCTATGGTGCTGACTCCCTCCGTTTTGCACTGATGAACAGCGCTGTGGTCAGGGCTGAGGACCTCAAGTTCAGTGAGGATTCTGTCAAGGATGTGTTGAAGAACCTCATCATACCCTTATGGAATGCCTACTCATTCTTTGTGACCTATGCGAACATCGATGGGTATGAGCCAAGTGAGACCTCATACGAGAAACTCTCCAATCCTATGGATACCTGGATCATCAGTAGCAGTGAAAGGCTAATCGAAGAAGTTACCGAAGCCCTAGATGCCTATGATATCCAGAAGGCATGCTCGCTATTCATTCCGTTCATTGATGACTTGAACAACTGGTACATCCGAAGAAGCCGAAGGCGTTTTTGGAGAAGTGAGAATGACGGGGACAAGAAAGAGGCGTATGATACCCTCTATCGTGTCCTGATGACCTTCATTAAGATCGCCGCCCCCATCATTCCCTATACGACTGAGGATATCTACCAAAACCTCAAGACTGATGAAATGAGCCAGAGTATCCACCTTGAGCTCTATCCCGAGTATAAGGCTTGCCAACGTGATCTCGAGCTTGAGAAGAGGATGGCCCTGACCCAGAAGGCCATTGTCATGGGTCGTTCGCTTCGTGCCTCAAACAATCTCAAGACCCGTCAGCCTCTCCAGACCCTTTTTCTAGTCGATAGGACAGAGGAGGATCGGAAGGTCCTCTCAGCTATGGCTGATATCATAGCCGAAGAGCTGAATGTGAAAGAGGTCCTTATCCAAGAGGATGAAAGTGCATTGGTGAGCTACAGTGCAAAGGCAAACTTCAAGGTATTGGGCTCCAGACTTGGCAAGCAGATGAAGAGTGTGGCTTCTCAGATTGAGCTTTTCTCAGGTGCGATGATCGCTTCCATCCTTGATGGGAAAAGTGTAAAGCTTCAGTACAGCGAAGGCGAGATAGAAATTTCTGTTGAGCATATCATCGTCGGGCGTACTGAAAGGGAAGGGGTGAAGGTTCTCAATGAAGGTTCGTTGACTGTTGGTTTCGATACCAAGGTAACCGAAGAACTCCTTCAGGAGGGAATTGCCCGTGATATCGTACGCAGCGTCCAGAACCTTCGCAAGGATAGTGGTTTTGAGGTCTCTGACCGAATAAACCTCACCTATGATGGTGATGATGTAGTTAGGCAGGTGTTCTCCAATTTTGGTTCCACTATTGCAAAGGAGACATTGTCGAACTCCCTAACCTTTGCTACACTGGTACATGTTGAGCCGGTTGAGTGTGGTGATCATATGGTGAGGCTAGCTGTAGCAAAGGAATAATCCCATGAAAAAAAGTAAGACTGTAGTGCTGTCGGTATGTATCGTACTCATGCTCTCCTCTTGTACTTCCCTGGCCAAGAGAGAGCGGCCTTACTTCCTTTTTCAGGGGATGGCACAAAGCGGTAGCATTGTGGCTACTGTTGATGCTCTTGCCGAACCGGACTTGGTAGCGTCTGCCTTCGGCGACCTCAGTGAATTTGCACATCGTGCGAAGAGGGTATCTCTCTCTCTTAATCCCACCAATGATGTGTATCCTGTAGAACAGGATGCACTTGCTGCCTATGGGGTGGTTGAGGGTGACTACTCTAGGTTTTTGCTCAATACTGGGATGATGTATGCTAGGGAGCTTTCGACAAAGAGCAATACCGATGGCCTTTCCTGGTTTAGCCAGAAGAATGGGCCATTGAGCCTGTATACTCCAAAGAATGGCGAACTGGTGTTCACCAACGGTTCGTATGAACATGCCTATGCGTCCTATAAGGATCGACAGAGGCTTATCAACGATGAGGTGGCTCTTCAGATGGCGAACGCGTCCATCGCGTTGTATGCCTTTGAGCCCGAGTCGTTCTTTGACTTGGGTCTGAATCTTCCGCAGTCAGTATTCCAACAGGCAAGGGAGGTACTCCTGCTTATCCATCAGAATGAAGGCAACTACACAGTCAATGCATTCATAACGATGGAAACACCAAAACTTGCCACCACGCTCTCGCAGATGGTGCGTAGTGGCTACTTAGCCCGATTGAAAAAGGATAAGATTCCATTTAAGATTGCCGAACTGAAATTGATGTTTTTACTCGATGAGGATCTAGTGACGATTATGCAGATGCCCTTGGGCGATGAACAGATGCACCTATTGAAACAGAGCCTGACCGGGGTCCTATAAATTAAGGAGATTCCATATGCCAAGTTATGAATATGAATGCCAGAATTGTCATGCCCACATAGAGCTGGTGCAATCGATCGAAAACCATCAGCCACCTGCCCAGTGCCCTTTTTGCAGTATGCAGCACACCATGATACGGATGTTCAACCAACAGGTGAACGCTTCAGAAGCTGAAGTAGTAGAATCAGAAGAAACGGACAAGGAGTAGGTAGTGGAAAACAGAAAAAGGATACTGACAGGTGATAGGACTACGGGAAAACTCCATTTGGGGCATTATGTGGGTTCCTTGAAATCACGCTTTGAGCTACAGGATACCTATGAGGAGTTCATACTCCTTGCTGATATTCAGGCTCTCACCACCCATTTTGACAATCCCAAGCTTATCAACAGCAGTATCTATGATGTGACCATTGATAATCTCTCGGTTGGGCTTGACCCCAATAAGGTTACCTTTGTCCAGCAGTCACAGGTCAGCTCGATCGCTGAACTGACCATTTTCTACTCTATGATAGTTACTGTAAACCAGCTCAGGCATAATCCTACGATCAAGACAGAAGCACAGAACTATGGCTATGAGGATATTACCTATGGGTTTCTCGGATACCCGGTAAGCCAGACTGCTGATATCACGTTCTGCAATGCTGACCTCGTACCTGTTGGGGAGGACCAGGTCCCCCACATCGAACTCTCTCGCAAGATAGTCCGCAAGTTCAACAAGCTCTATGGTACGTCCATCACCCAGCCTCAAGTGAAACTCAGTCAGGTTGGCAGGCTCAGTGGGCTGGACGGCAATGCAAAGATGGGCAAGAGCATGGGCAATGCCATCTATCTCTCAGATACTGCCGAGCAGGTATGGAAGCTTGTCCGAAAGGCAGTCACCGACCCCGCCAGGGTGACTACAGACATTCATGGTCATCCGGAGATCTGCAACATCTACAAGTATCATCAGATTTTCAACCCTGAGGAGACTCCTGATATCTATGAAGGGTGCACCTCTGCTAAACTCGGTTGCTTTGAGTGCAAGAAGCGTCTGAATGTGGTGTTGAACAACCTTCTCGATCCGATGAGGGAGAGAAGGGCATACTATGAGAACCATAGATCAGAGGTCAGGGAAATCATAGTGGAGGGAACACGCAAGGCCAATGTGATTGGTAATGCAAACCTTGATTCCATCAAGGAAAAGATGTTTTTGAAGATTTGAGCTGAAGGGGAGGGGAACCTCCCCTTTGTTCTGTGATGATCCTCTTCTCGTATTTTCGTGCATTTCTTGTACAACAAATTGTTAGTGCTTTATATCTTTTACGTAAAAATAAGAGAGATGCA
>DMAO01000293.1 GCA_003446545.1 Sphaerochaeta sp. | reverse complement strand
CTTCCGGGTACGGGATATGGCGGCAGGGGGGCAGGGGGCCCCTCTGGTCCCCTACACTGATTTTCTTCTGTTCCGTGACAAGGAGAAGTCTGTCGCCCTGTTGAATCTCGGGGGCATCGGCAATATCACCATCCTTGCAAAAGACTGCTCGCAAGAGGAGGTGATAGCGTTTGATACAGGACCAGGGAATATGGTCATAGACGCCTTTGCCTATCGCTATAGCGAAGGGCGCTCTTACTTTGATGCGGATGGGGAGATGGCAAGACAAGGGTCGGCAAGCCCCACCTTCCTTGCCTGGATGGAGGACCTTGATGACTACCTGAAGATTCCCCCTCCCAAGGCCACAGGAAGGGAGCGTTACGGCCAGGAGTATGTGGATATGCTGGAAAAAAAGCGGGAGGAACTCATGCTCTCCCCGCTTGACCTTCTTGCAACGGTTACCGAGTATACCGCCCTTTGTGTACTCAGGGGCTTGGAGCGTTTTGCCAAGACTCTGCCCGACCGCCTTATCGTCAGCGGTGGAGGTAGTCATAACACGACCTTGCTCGCTTCGCTTAGGCGTCTTTTGCAAGATACCGAGGTCCTTACGCAGGAAGATCTTGGCTATAACAGCGACAGCAAGGAGGCTGTTGCCTTTGCGATTCTTGTCAATGAGGCAGTCTGTGGTAAGACCAACACCTTGGTTTCTGCCACAGGAGCTGTCCATCCCGTTGTGATGGGAAAGATTCTTCTGTAAGTGAAAAATATTTTCATGGAAATATTTTAATAAAGTAAAAATTTTTATTGCCCTATCTGCATTTCAATGCCTATAATGGAGTGGAGATACTCACTCACTCTGCTTGATGTTGTGCCTATCCTGAGTGACTGGTTGTACGAAATACCGCAGTGCGGTTTTTCACATACAAAAGGAGGGGTCTATGAAGAAAACCCTATTGGTTTCTCTGTTGGTTATCATGGCAGTTGCACTTACTGTGAGTGCTCAAGGGGTGCAAGAGAAGAAGAGTGGGGGACCTATCAAATTCTCCCTGTACTATTCGGACAACGCAACACTTCCGTTCAAGCAGGATTGGCTGACTGTTACAGAGGTGCAGAAGCGGGTGAATGCTGATGTGGAATTTGAGATAATCCCCATCGCCGACTATCAGACAAAGGTCTCCCTTGCCCTCAACACCGGCACCAATGCACCTGATGTCATTCTCTATCAGTCAACCAAGGGGGAGAATGCCGCCCTTGCCCTCAACGGGGCCTTGGTTCCCATCAGCGACTACGCTGGGTGGACTCCAAACTTCAACGCTAGGGTGAAGGAGTTCGGCCTAGAGGACGATGTGGCTCTGCTGAATCTGAAGGATGGCAAACGCTACTTCCTTCCCGCCCTGTTTGATGTTCCTTTCTATGATGGTGGTCTGATCTTGCGCGAGGACCTGCTCAAGAAGTACAACCTGAAGGCACCGACAACCTTTGATGAGCTGTACAACGTGCTGAAGGTATTCAAGAAGTACAACCCCTCTTCCTATCCTCTGACGATTTTGGCCGGGCCTAGGGTACTGTACCGCATGACCATGCCCTCTTGGGGCATCTCTCTGGGCAAGAATGGGGCCAGTGGCACCAACACTCTCAGCTGGGACTATGAGGCCAAGCGCTATTTTGCAGGAGCCATCAGTGAAGAGTATAAAGAGTATGTCAGCTTCTTCCACAAGCTCTATGCAGAGGGGTTGCTCGACCCTGAGATGGCCGAGCCCATTGATGGGGACAAGTGGTCGCAGAAGCTAGCCACCGGCGCTTCCATGGCCACCTATGCCTACTATGACCAGATCGGAGGCGTGACTGCCACCAGCAATATCCCTGGCTTCAAGCTGGAGATGTACCCAGCCCTGGCAGGCCCCGCCGGTGCACACCACCAGAGCAAGAGCAAGACAGGCAGTGGAATCCTCTTCCCCTACAAGACCAGTAAGCGCCCTGATTTTGAGCAGTTGGTCCGTACCGTCGATGAGATGTTCTACTCCACCGAGAATGCCAAGCTCTGGTGTCTTGGTGTTGAGGGGGTTACCTACACCATGAAGGATGGCAAGGTAGCGTTCGTCCCTGAGATCCTCAACTCAAGCGAAGGCATCTACAAGAGCCTGCAGGTGAAGTACGGCTGTGGCAGTGATGTCACCCAGATGGTATGGATCAATGCACGTGAGATGACCAAGTATGATGCTAACTATGCGAGGATCAACAAGGAAGTTGAGGCAATCGGTAACGTCATCCAGGCCATTCCTCCCAATGCAAAGTTTGACGATCGTCAGGCTGAGGAGGCAGGAACCCTGCAGACCCCACTTTCTGATGCGTTTGAGCGTTGGAACTCTGCATTCCTGACCGGTAGCAAGGACATTACCCGTGATTGGGATGCCTATGTCAAGGAAATGAAGAACTTGGGCATCGAGAAATTCACCGCCTTGTATAACGCAAGTCTGTAGTACTGGGAATCTTAGGTAGGCCCTGCTCGTACTTAGGGCAGGGCCGATTGTTTTTGGAGGTATGGATGAAGGCAGAGAAGAACGCTGGCAATACGATTTCCCCTAGAAAGTATGTTGCAAGGTATTGGCAACTTTATCTGATGCTGGTTCTTCCTCTGCTGTATTTTCTTGTATTCAAGTATGCCCCGATGGTAGGCAATGTCCTTGCCTTCCGCCGGTATCGCCCCGGGATGGGCGCTTGGGGGACTGAGTGGGTCGGCCTTCAGTATTTCAGGCGGTTCTTTGGGGACCCTGCCTTCTGGCGGGCCTTTCGGAACACCCTGGTCTTGAGCCTGCTCAACCTGGTCATCAACTTTCCCATTCCCATCCTGTTCGCCATCCTGGTGAACGAGGTGCGTCACCTTGCCTTCAAGAAGGTGGTGCAGACAGTTTCCTACATGCCTCGCTTCATATCCACAGTAGTGGTGATAGCCATTCTGGGAGAACTTCTTTCCCCCTCGTCGGGCATCATCAACCTTCTGAGGGA
>DMAO01000186.1 GCA_003446545.1 Sphaerochaeta sp. | reverse complement strand
TTTTATACCATTACTCATAATCGCCCTCACTATAATACGCCTTCAGTGGCTCAATACTTGATACATCCCTGAGGATGGCTTATGACCTCCCTGATGGATTCTCGATCTTTGGTGCACTTCGGTACTTCGGAGGGACCTCTGATGGCACCAGCGGGTCTTTGCTGGACTGGTATGTAAGACGGTTTCCTCTGGTAGCGTAGATTTTTTTTGTTTCCTCTGTTTTTTTGTTCTCTCTGTTTCTCTATTTTTCTATTTCTCTCTTAGCCATTCACCTCTTATCGCCAGCAGCATGCCTGAACTGAAAATATTCCTTCATCCACCTCAATCCATTTGCTCCAATACCGATAGTGCTTCGGCTCGGAGGTGGGACGCGGCTGCCATCCATTCCCTTCAAAGGGCCTACACCATCAGAGAGAAGGCTCTGAAGGCCTACTATGACACGCTACATAGAGAACTAGGGTTTCGTCATCAGAATACAGAGTGGCTCCTTCAGCACTGCCATGCATACGAGGGCCCAAGAGCAGTTCACCCACTTCAAGGGGACAGCAAAGCTCTATGGCCCTACTCTCAAGGCATTCACCCCCATACTGGAGGTTGAGGTAGCTCATACCCATGAGACAAGGTACCTTAGTGAGGCAATTGTCAAAGCAATGGAGGCAAAAAGACCAAAGAAAGCCTATCAGGTGAAGAACGGTTTTCTCTTGTCCTAATTTTCCCTCTCTGGGGAAAGCTTTACCGATCTGGTATTCTTGGTGCTGGGGAAAGTTTCCCATAAAATCAGTCATAAGGAAAGGGATAAAGTAAGAGTCAGAACATCCCTTTCCTGCTTACTGAGAACATGGGGCTGAGAAGTCATTCACTTTCCTGGTTCTCTTTCGAATACTGCCACAAGGCCTTGTCCAGCGTTCTCATGTCAATATGGTTTTCTGTAGCCAAGGCCCTGCATATCACCGTATAGTTCCACCAGAATTCAAAGGAGTCCTTCTCTGAATCATCTAAAGAAAGAGACCATATAGCCCTTGAATCCAGAATTGGATACCGATCGCCATGATAAAAATGCAGGACGACAGAAGCTGTTGGCAAGCCTACCCCATCAAGAAGGGTGAGAGACTCTATTCTGAGCTGTTCATTGTCAGTCTGTAAAGCCATTGCCGTTACGGCTTGCACATACTCTTCACTGTTTTTGCTGATATGGCCAGCACTTCTTGGAGATTTCCATTTGGCAACTCTCTCTAGGTCAGTTTTTGTCAGAAAGCCCCTTGCCTGTATTTCGTGAGCATACTGGGCAAGGTCTACCTCACCCACAGAATACTCGTAGTTGCCAGCATATTCAGCGATCAGCTCTGGTTTGAACCTAAGGGTATAAAACATTCGTTTCCTCACTTATCTGACAAGAAATGCTAAGTACATTGTTTTATCACATACAAATAATCCAATTCCCCATGCACAGGCCAAAACCTGAGAAAAAGAAGACGGATGGTTCTTTCTTAATCCTAATAGTATCATAGCCAGTGAAAATAGCTACCATTAACAGAGCAGTGAATAGAAAATAGCAGTTCTCTTACACGTATATGATAACCCTTTGCTCTGCATACCGGCATGAGAGCTTCCCTTGCACTCAGNNCCGCCACTTCAGCCCTGTTGGCAGGAAAACCTGTTACCGTCCAAGGAATTCAACCACACTATCAGCACAATTCACGCCATCAAGGGCAGCACTGACGATGCCTCCTGCATACCCAGCACCCTCACCACAAGGAAACAGGCCAGCAAGTTCAATGTGCATGTTGGTCTCTTTGTCGCGAAGGATTCGAACAGGACTACTGGTCCTGGTCTCCCCTGCAATGAGCACTGCATCGTTGGTCAGGCCGGAATGGGCTTTCCTGCCGAAGACAGAAAAGGCTGACGCTAGCCGTTCGGAAATGAATGAAGGCAACACCCTGTGCAGGTCTGCATTGGTAAGACCGGGACCGTAGGAGGTGGCAGGAAGGTTTTGGGAGAGCCGGTGATTGACAAAATCCGTCATCCTTTGGGCAGGAGCTCTAAGAGTGCTCCCTCCAGCCTTGAAACAACGTTCCTCCAAAGCCTGTTGGAAATGCATCATTCCAAGATTGCCCCCAAACTGCTCTTGGGGAAGGTCCTGTGGATGAAGTTCAACAACCATACCGCTATTGGCAAACTTTCCTTTTCGGGAAGAGGAGCTCATGCCGTTTACCACTAACTGGCCTTCTGCTGTCATCGCTGGGATGACAAAGCCACCAGGGCACATACAGAACGAATAGACCCCACGCCCGTCTACTTGGGTTACAAAGGAGTATTCGGCCGCTGGGAGAAACTCTCCCCTACCCTTGTCATTCTTGTATTGGATCTTGTCGATGAGTTGCTGCGGATGCTCGAGCCTTACACCTATTGCCAAGGACTTCGCCTCGAGGGCGATCTGGTCCTGCTGCAGATACTCATACACATCCCTTGCACTATGTCCGGTTGCCAGAATCACCGGACCTTCAAAGGTCTCACCTTTTTCGGTGACGACACCTCGAACCGTACTCTCATCCTTAAGGAAGCTCACGACCTTTGTGGAGAAGTGAACCTGCCCACCACTATCGAGGATAGTGTTACGAATCCGTTCAATTACCTGAGGCAGCTTGTCTGTGCCGAGATGGGGATGAGCGTCATAGAGGATATCAGCAGAAGCACCATGCTGGCAAAGCAGGGAGAGGATATTGAGCACATTCCCCCGCTTGGTGGCTCTGGTATAGAGCTTGCCATCGCTGAAGGCTCCTGCCCCACCTTCACCGAAGCAGTAGTTGCTCTCAGCATTCACGTTCCTTTGTGTCGAGAGGGCGGCAATATCCTTCTTGCGCTGGTGGACATTTACCCCACGTTCAAGCAAGATAGGCTTCAGTCCCTTTTCTATAAGACGCAACGAAGCAAAAAGACCCGCAGGTCCTGCACCCACCACGATGACCTGCTTCTTATCCCCTACAAAGGGGAATTTTGTAGTTTCGAACAGTTCTTCTGCAGTATCGCCAATTAAGAGGCGGACACTCATATCAATAACCGGAGGATAGCGCCTTGCATCAATACTGCGACGAAGGATGTGCATCCCTGTAACTTCTTCCCGTGGCACCTTTGCCTTTCTTGCGGCCAGCTCTTGCACAGCCTTGTCATCTGCAGCTGCCTCAGCTGACAGCCTGAGTAATACATCTTTAGTCATCCAGTCATTGTACTGACCCAGGAATGTACAGGTCAACTAAGAGGTAAGGACCTCTGGTCATGTGAAGGAGAATATGGGAAAGCAGGAAAGGATTTCCAAGTGTCTATCATTTGCTCCACACATCATTGAAGGTGGGAGCTTATGAGACAGGTATCAATAATGTTCCACCCTGTTAGCTAGCTGCCCTAGACGTTCACCATTCTTCATCAAAGGTGAGAGTATCAGGAGCCTCAGGTGGTGACAATTATCAGCCCAAGAAGTATAGAGTACTTTCCCTCCATCGAGGTAGCAACATGCCACTGGACAGTTTCCATTCTCTAGTTGATGAACCGGTACTTCGTAGCTGGTCCTCTGCCGACCTTCTCAACCATACCCTTGCTTTGCAATTCTGTGAGCATCTTCTTTGCCATGGATTGGGACTTCCCTAGATACTGGGCAAGTTCCATGGAAGAAAAAAGTCCCTGTGCAGTGAAATAACTCCTTACAGCTGTAAGGTCTTTGGGGTCCTGGTTAGGTTTGGGAGTATGGGCGTTTGAGGTTTTCCTGAAGATGACCAGTTTGACATGGTGCTCTGATTCCACAAATTGAGGCTCAGGTAACCCTTCTTCGAGACAGGAAGATATGATGAGGTTGATGCCTATTCCCTGCTTCTCCATATATCCCTTCTTCCTCAAGGCATCAGCGATCAGGGGATTACGGTATCGGGAGAGCCCTTCCTTGAGGTTCTCAGGGTTGATCGGGGCATAGAAGGTTCCCGGGTTCAAGAACTCAATCCTATCTGAGAAAAGTGTGATTCTTATAGGAGCTTCATAATCATAGGCTCTGTGTGCTACCGCATTGACGAGTGCTTCACGGATGGCATCAAGAGGTATCTCATAGTTTACTGGCTGTTTTATCAGTCCCACCCGCTCGTACTGTGTACCCAAGAGGGTTAAGACAAACGCATAGGAATGTTCGAGCATGGGTATGAGGCCCCCAGAGAAATCCTCTTTTTTCATCAGCTGTTTCTTATCTGTCCCTGCATAGACACTTACCACGATGTCCGACTCTGGGATGATTCTCTGATGTTCGGGGTAGAATAGCAGAGTTCCAGCCATATTTGGAATGGTTCTACCTGAAACATCGGTAGACCCATATCCTGCACCGATGAGGATTGACTGATCATATCTGGTGAACAGCTTTCCAAGCAGTTCTTTTGAGAGGTCCTCATATGAAATCTGCGGACAGGGTTGTTGTTCATATCGCATCCCACTACGCACTCGATCAAACTGTTCGATTGCATAGCTATCTGCTCTTCTATTGTGAGCTCCAAAACGAAGAAAAATCCCTGAAGGATGCCCAAGTTTCTTTATAAAATAGGGCTTTTGTGGGCCGGGGAATACACGTATGGTTACACAGGTTTTTCCTTCAAGATGTTGTTCATACAGGTCTACAGCGATCTGTGGAAATACAGCATCTGCGATGACCTGAGGAATTTCTTGGCTGTATCGCTCAATCTCCTCTCTATCCAAACCGACAATCAGACGGTCGCTGTCCCTGATACCGATGATAATTGTTCCACCTTGATTGTTCGCGAAGGCTGTGACTGTCTCGAGCAGCCGAGAATAGTCATCCAGACGTTCCTTGAACTCCAGAATCTTCGACTCGAGCGATTCATAGCGCATTGTATCCCTCCATAGCGGATTGTATCGGATAGTATCCGATATGTTATATATTATCCGATAGTATCCGATAATTCAAGGCTTGTATCGGATACTATCTGATAATTACTCTTCTGTAGAAATTGTACCACTGATAGCTGGCTAAGGGCACTTCTGCACAAAGTCTCAGTGAAATATATAACCGGATTCGTTGTTCTAATCGCTGTCTCAGGCACCTCTGATGGCATTCCGCAGTATGTGATCATGCCCAACTTCAAGGCGAAACGATTGAAGGTTACTGCAGCCAATACAGTAAGAAAGGTTCGACCTTGGTCACCGATGGCTTCAGGGCATACCAATCCCAGAAGACAACCAATGACTATTTCCATGAATTTGAGGTTCCCGATCCATTGGACAATAACAGCAAGTTGAAGCAGATGTATCATGTGATATTCAATGCGAAGGCTTTTGTTCTTGGCACATTCCATGGGTTGGAAAATCTTAAGCTACAGTCCTACCTGGACGAATACAGCTATCGGTTCAACCGAACGAACATGAGGCATTTGATGTTTGAC
>DMAO01000358.1 GCA_003446545.1 Sphaerochaeta sp. | reverse complement strand
GACCGATGGTGCCTACGTTTACGTGTGGCTTCGTCCTCTGAAATTTCTCTTTTGCCATCATTTCCTCCTTGTGACTTTCTTTTCTTGTCACAATCAAAAAATTAATATGTGCTCATAAAGGCACAAAGCCTTTACCATTTCTGTTGAGACAAACTAATATTGGGGAAAACTAATGCGTAAAGAGGATTCCAGAGGTCGACAAGCATGGGAGAATCCCATCCGGCCGACATAGTAAAGTTAAAAAAAACTTCTTACTTCCTGAAAACCACCTCATCATTGCTAATCCAATAATCGGTTTGGCTCTTCATAGTACCGCTAGGCATGCCTAAATACGGACACCTTTTGCACTATAAGCGAAAAGACGTTTTGATGTCAAGCGATAGCGGTAAATTCTATTGATATAAAAAAAACCGGTTGTCTTTTCAGTACAACCGGTCTTACGAAGGGGCAGAAACTACCAGCGGTAGTGACTGAATGCCTTGTTTGCCTCAGCCATTCTGTGTGTATCTTCCTTTTTCTTGAAAGCTGCACCAGTCTGGGCAAATGCATCGAGGAACTCAGCACCAAGCTTCTCGCTCATGCTGTGCCCGTTGCGCTTGCGAGCTGCGGCGATGATCCAACGCATTGAAAGAGCTTCTTTACGGTTATCTCGAACCTCAACAGGAACTTGGTATGTAGCACCACCGACACGGCGGCTCTTTACCTCTACTGCGGGTTTGACATTTTCAAGAGCCTTAAGAAAGACATCAAGAGGCTTCTCACCGGTCTTCTCACCCATGGTAGTCATGGCATCATACATGATTCTTCTGCTTACTGATTTCTTTCCGGCCACCATCATGCGACGAATGAATTTTTCAACCACGACACTACCATAGATAGGATCGGGCAGGACTTCCCTGATGGGAGCAGTTGTTCTTCTAGACATAATATAACTCCCTCATCAAGCCTTTGGCTTTTTAGCACCGTACTTAGAACGGCTTCTCTTGCGATCTGCAACCCCTAGGGTATCCTTGGCACCACGAACAATATGGTAACGAACACCTGGAAGGTCCTTGACCTTTCCCCCGCGCAACAACACAACAGAGTGCTCCTGGAGGTTATGCCCAATACCGGGGATGTAAGCAGTTACTTCAATACCATTGGAAAGGCGCACACGTGCAACCTTACGAAGGGCAGAGTTTGGCTTCTTCGGAGTAACGGTCATGACCCTGGTGCAAACACCACGTTTCTGGGGACAACCGGCAAGAGCAGGAGATTTAGTCTTGTTGACCATAGTCTTCCTTCCCTTTCTGATCAGCTGATTAATAGTAGGCATCTTATCGATACACTCCTTATTTTTTTTTGATCCACTACCTCTCACTAAGGCAGGGACCTGTGCCGCCCAAAGGGCAGCACGTCTATGTAAAATCCGCACCCAGCATGGACGCAATGGGGTGTTGTATAACGAAGGACGTCAAAGCAGATAGCGCCAACAGGCGCTAATCCTAATCTTCGTCGGAGCCATCGTCCACTTCCACCGAATCACCCGCGGATTTCATGTTACCCAAATCTTCCACATCAAAATCATCGTCATCTATCATTTCCTGACGTCTCGCTTGCTTGACCGCATCAACTTTCTGCTGCAGTACCAGAAGCTCCTCATCCTTCAGCTTTATGTCACGGTACTTCTTCATGCCGGTTCCGGCTGGAATCAAATGACCGATTATGACGTTCTCTTTCAAACCTCGCAACTCATCTTTACTACCAGCTATAGCTGCATTTGTCAAGACCTTCGTGGTTTCTTGGAAGGAAGCTGCAGAGATGAAAGAGTCAATGCTCAACGATGCCCGTGTGATTCCAAGGAGCAGAGGACGAGCCACTGCTGGCTCTCCACCCTCACTAGTGACCCGCTCATTTTCTTCATAAAAACGATACTTGTCAACCTGCTGCCCATGAATCAGATTGGTATCGCCCACATGGACAACCTCAATCTTCCGGAGCATTTGCCTCACTATAACACCAAGGTGCTTATCGTTGATCTGCACCCCCTGCATCCTGTAGACCTCCTGAACCTCATCGACCAAAAAGGACTGCAGTTCATTCTCTCCCAGTATGTCCAACACATCGTGCGGGTCAACAGAGCCGTCACACAAGGGTTCGGCGGCCTCCACCGAGTCACCATCACGAACTAGGAGGTTCTTGCCCATTGGAACCATATGCTTGTACTCATGGCCGTATGGGTCAGTTACCAAAATAGTGCGCTTGCTCTTGATTATAGGCCCGAAGCTTACCAGACCGGAAACCTGTGCCAGGAAGGCACCATTCTTGGGTCTGCGAGCCTCAAAGAGCTCCCCAACACGGGGAAGACCACCGGTGATATCCTTAGTCTTTGTTCCTTCTTTGAGCAACTTAGCTAGGATGTGCCCCTTTTCGACCTTCACATTATCAGCAACCTGAAGGTATGAACCTCCGGGCAAGAGATAGACAGAAAGGATATCACCCTTTCCATGCTCCTCACTGGTAATTTCAATGCGAGGCTGTAGGGACTCCAAGCTGTGCTCAGTAATCCTCTTCTCGATATTACCGGTTTCCTCATTGACCTCTTCATGCAAGGTTGTCCCCAGCTTGATATCAACAAAGGAGGTAAAGCCGCCCTCTTCAGCAAGAACAGGCTCGCTAAAGGGGTCGAAGGTGACCCAAGGGGTATGTGCTTCCACATACTGGCCAGATTCAATGAGAAGCTCAGATCCAGTCTTGACGACCTGGCTTGTGGAGTGTCCCACAAGGTACAGGCGTTTGCCAATGACCATAACCGAACCGTTCTCACGGGAAAGGACAGTCTTGCCTTTCTTTTTGAAGATAGGTGTTCCCTTTCCTACGATTGAACCGTTCTCAACCAAAAGCTCATCGTACTCCTCTCGACGTATCTCAGCATTAACACGGAAATATTCGATATGTCCCTTACGGGTGAATACGTTAACCGAGTCTGAAGCGCGTACGACACGAGTGCCGGTGATGGAGCCAATGACTACAGGATACGTAAA
>DMAO01000064.1 GCA_003446545.1 Sphaerochaeta sp. | reverse complement strand
GCTTCGTAGGGAACGAGGAAACAGATATGTATCATGCGGGACATCCTCCATTAGATTGCATAGACGCAATATATCTTGCACGTAAACAATCGAATGAACAAGGGATACGATCGGATTGTTATCGTTGGAAATAAAGGCCTCAGTGAAAAATTTATGATATGCATTCTTTATTCCTAATCTTCAAAGGACTTATCCACAATCAATCAATTCAATTCGTCATCGGTTGCATGTTGGCACTCTTTATGCATTGGAGTGAGAGTAAAGATTGAAACATATGGAGGAGCATCAGCCATGAATTATGACTTGTTGTTTTCCAGTTCCTCATCAAAAAAAGTGGAATTGGCAATTATTGGTGTCGGAGGATTTAACCATTCCTTGTTTATCTATGGTATGAGAAACGATAAGCTTTCGATTCGTATCCTGTGTGGACGCAACATTCAAAAGTGTTTTGATGCATACAGCTCAGCTGGGGTGAAGAAAGAGAATATCGTTCACTGTACGGAGAAGGAGGTTGGACTTAAAGCGTTTGACGAGGGGAAGTCCCTTATCTTCGACAATGTGAAGCTTGCTATGCAAATGCCTTTCGATGTTGTCGTGGAGGGAACAGGAAACCCCGAAGTTTCAGCAACGTATGCTCTCTATGCCATTGAGAACCACAAGCATGTGGTCGCTGTCACCAAGGAATCCGATTCGGTTGTCGGGTCTCTCCTTTCAAAGAAAGCAAGAGAGAATGGCGTAGTCTACTCCCTCGCCGAGGGTGATCAGCCATCACTCCTGATTGGATTGGTCACCTGGGCACGCAACGCAGGGCTGACAATCCTCGGTATCGGTAAAGCGAGCGAATATGATTTCATTTATGACGAGCAGGAATCGACGGTAGAGGTGCTCGGACAGAAGGTGCACATTCCAGGTTTCGCTGAAGTGTGGAGCCTCGGACAGGATTATGAAGCTACAGTGAAGAAGCGAAGCGAGCTGCTTGGTATGTTCAACCAGCGATCAGTGCCAGACCTCGCCGAGATGTCAATCGTCTGCAACCATCTTCCCGATTTTGATCCCGATCTCGAGGCATTCCACTATCCTGTAGCCCGCACCTTGGAGGTACCCGACCTTATGTGCCCGAGGAAAGAGGGAGGCCTGTTCAGCGGTACCAAGAAAATCGATGTGTTCAACTGCCTCCGTCGTACTGATGAACAGAGCATGGAAGGTGGAGAGTTCGTCGTCGTCGCCTGTGATGATGAGGAGACTTGGCAGGTGCTGAAAGACAAGGGAGTACCTGTGAGCAAGAATGGCAAGACTGCTATGATCTACTATCCTGCACACTACCTCGGGTTTGAGGCGCTGTTCAGTGTGCTTTCCATTGGGCTACTTGGACTACCCACAGGATCGTATAAACCTACTCCCCGTTATGACTTAGTAGCAAAAGCGAATCGTGATATGAAGAAGGGAATTCAGCTGAAGGCTGTTGGTCACCATCATGTCATCGAAGGTTTCGATGGTATCCTCCGTCCGGCAACTCGGATCGACGAGAACACCCAGCTTCCCTATTACCTGGCAGACAACATGAAACTGAGCCGGGACGTGAAGGCAGGAGAGCTTCTTACATCTGAGATGCTTGAGGTGCCTCAGGAGGATATGATTCTCTGGTCGCTTCGCAGGGAACAGGACGATGTGTTCCTACGATAGGAGAGAGTATGAGGAAACTAGGTGTCATAGCTGACGATTTTACTGGTGCAACCGATATCGCTGGATTCTTGGTGGCCAATGGGATGACCACAGTTCAGACCAATGGAGTTCCCTCCCCTGATTTCAATGTGGAAGCCGATTCCTATGTAATCAGCCTCAAGTCAAGGTCGTGCGCGAAAGAGGAAGCGGTGAGGGATTCCCTCGCCGCCCTCAGGTGGCTCCAAGGCCAGGGGTGCGAGCAGATTTACTTCAAGTACTGTTCCACCTTCGACTCAACGGAGAAGGGAAACATCGGTCCGGTAACCGATGCCCTGATGAAAGCTCTGGACACTGATCAGACAGTCCTTTGCCCCGCACTCCCTATCAACAAGAGGACAGTCTATAAAGGATACCTGTTCGTCAATGACCAACTCATCAGCGAATCGGGGATGAGGTATCATCCGGTCACACCGATGAGGGATTCCAAGCTCTCCCGTTTGATGGAGAGTCAGTCGGAAGGAAAAACTGATACGCTCACCCTCGATACCTTGCAAGAAGGTGTGGAGGCAGTGAGCCGGTTCCTTTCACAATCACGGGTGAAGGGATATAGCTACGTAGTTCTCGATGCCATATCCCAGGAACACCTTGATATTGTAGCAAAAGCCATTTCCGATATGCCATTGGTCACCGGAGGGTCGGGGCTTGCAGCTTCCTTGGCGAGGCTCAATCCAGAGAATAGGAAAAAAACCAGTGAAGCAATATCCATTGGTCGGCCTAAGGTTGCAAAGACCATCATTTTCTCCGGGTCATGCTCCGAAGCTACCAACAGGCAGGTCACCTGCTACAACAACAGCGCTGATGGATTGAGGATTGACAAGGATGCCTTGTTACAAGATCCAAATGCCTATACCAAAGAGGTGCTCACGTGGCTTATCCCCCGTCTTGATGATCCGTTCGCCCCATTGGTCTATGCAACGGTTCCCGCCCAAGAGCTCGAGTTTTCTAAAGAGAAATATCCTGACGGGTTGGTGGAACATGCAGTTGAGGAATTTTTTGGAAACCTCGCAATCGAGCTACAGAAGATGGGAGTGAGAAACTTTATCACAGCTGGAGGTGAAACCTCCGGGAAAATCGTTCAGAGCCTTGGTATCTCAGCCTTCTACATCGGGCCACAGATTGATCCAGGTATTCCCTGGGTGAAGGCGGTCGACCAGGATATCTATCTCGCTCTCAAGTCGGGAAACTTCGGTGCGGATGATTTCTTTCTGAAAGCCCAGAGGGAGATGGTATAAAATATCATGGGTTAGAAATATGAAAAACGTTATTGGGGGTGCCCTATGAGCATCTATATAAGAGAAAACGAGAAAAATAATACAATAGAATGGAGGAACATGTAATGGCAATAATTACACGGGCGGCTCTCCTCAAAGGTCCCTATGATATCGACCTGATTGAGAAGAAGCTAGTTTGTGGTGACGATGATGTGATCGTCAAGAACCACCTGATGGGTATCTGCGGATCGGACAAGGGCTTCTACAGGGGAAAGCTTCCCCCAAAGACCGCCGAGTTCCGCCACGCACCACAATTTCCTTTCCCCCTCGGACACGAAAGTGGTGGTACCATCGTGGAAGTGGGATCAAAAGTCGCTGACTACAAGGTTGGTGATGAGGTGATTGCCTTCGGTTGGAACAACAACTATGCCGATTACTTCATCTCCAAGACCTGGCAACTGCAACCTGTGCCCAACGGCCTCGGCATGGACTTGGCAAGCCTCGGTGAACCGATTTCCTGCGCTATGTATTCTGGTCTCAACTCCCAGGTACAACTCGGAGATACCGTGGTGATTATGGGTGGAGGGTTTGCAGGACAGATCATCGCCCAGTGTTCTAAGGCGAAGGGAGCCCACAAGGTAATCGTTGTTGACACCCTCGACGGAAAACTGAAGATTGCTAAACGACTGGGGACTGATGTGACCATCAACATCACGAAAGAGGACCCTATCGAGATTGTCAAGGACCTAACAGGAGGAATCGGAGCGGATGTTGTCGTCGAAGCGGCAGGGAGTGCAGAATCGTTCAACGCCGCTTCAGAGATGATCAGACATAATGGCAAGTTCGTCCTCTACAGTTGGGTCACCGAACCCATCAAACTCAATATCAGCCGCTGGCATGATGACGGGTTGCAGTTTATCAACACCTGTCTCGTTCATCATACCTGGCAAGAACGTTACGTTTGGACACCAGAGACACTACGGCCGGTGATCTTCGGACAGATTGATATCAAATCTCTTGTCACCCATGAGTTCAAGCTTGATGAGATTAAGGAGGCTTTCGACCTTGCAGACAAGGATGACACGGCCATAAAGATTGTGCTTCGCCCGTAATAGAGGTAGTTCATT
>DMAO01000090.1 GCA_003446545.1 Sphaerochaeta sp. | reverse complement strand
TTGCTTCGGCAACGCCTACGTCAATTGCACGATCTGGGTAGACATCCTGGAAGCCCATCGTTCCTGAAGCCCTCATGAGGTCAGCTTCAACGACCATGATCCGCTGGTCCTCTTTTGCCAAATCCATAAGGGTCTCGCAGTATACTGCACGCATTTCTTTAGTTCCCATAGTGTACTCCTCAACCCAGTTGGGCAATGGCTTCGTTTGCGGTGCCCAAGTCAAATGCCATATTGTGATTAGTTACTTTGCCTTCGCAGAAAGCTGCCCCTTTGCCCTTGATTGTATCGAGGATTATCATCGAGGGTTTGCCTTTCTGCTCTGTTGCCTTCGCAATTGCCTCTCTCATAGCCTCAATGTCATGGCCATCGGTTCTCTGGACAAACCAGCCGAAGGTGCTCCATTTTCCCTCGATGTCCCCAAGGTTCATGATATCGTCAGTCATACCGTCGATCTGCATCCTGTTGTAGTCGGTAAAGGCGATGAGGTTGTCCAGCCTGTAGTGGGCTGCAAACATTGCGGCTTCCCAGTTCTGTCCCTCCTGGGACTCGCCGTCACCTATGATGGCAAAGACGCGGTTACCGCGCTTGTCCACCTTATGGGCAAGGGCAAGGCCGCAGGCTGCACTGAGCCCCTGACCTAAGGACCCTGTGCTCATGTCTATGCCGACTGTCTTCGTACGATCGCAGTGACTGGGAAGGTTGGTGCCTCCCTGGTTGAGCGTGTCCAGCTCGGAGAGGGGGAAGAAGCCTTTCAATGCCAGTGTTGCATACAGGGCAGGACCTGCATGTCCTTTGGAAAGGACCAGCATGTCCCTCTCTTCCCAAAGGGGGTTGTTTGGGTCAATCTTCATCTCCTGATCATACAAGAGGGCGAGAAGCTCTACGATGGAGAGGGCCCCTCCTATGTGACCTACTCCAAGTTTTCCTATGGAGTAGAGTGTTTTCTTGCGGATTTCCTTGGCAAAAGAGGTTGTCCTGGCCAATGTTTCGGAGGTATTCATACAATATCCTTTCTTTAGTTACTTAGTGAAAGTAAATATAATCCATATTAGAGCGGTTGTAAAGGCACTTCTTGTGGATTTTTTCATGGGAAGGGGATAGACTATCGAAAAAGGAACTATGAAATGCAGGCAAATCCTATGAGGGCTTCAGATCTCCGAGTCCATAACCAGAAGATGGTCCTCTCCATAATCCATGCATCCCGAAGGGAAGGTATCTCACAATCGGAGATTGTGCAGAAAACCGGTCTGAAGGCTCCCACCATTTTCCGCATCTTTTCCGCCTTGGAGGAAGGGGGTCTCATAGAGGCTACCGAAACAGGGCCGGAAGAGGACAGCATAGCAAAGAAAGGGCGTAGGCCTGTACGGTATGTAGTCTCCAGGGATGCCCATTATTCCATCGGACTGGAGTTCTGGACCGCCTATCTCTCCATTGGGGTTTTTAACTTCATCGGGGACAGGATCTACTCAGGGATGCATCCTCTTCCTGACGGAATCCATGCCGATGAGGTACTCTCCCTGATAGTCTCCCAGGTACGTGACATCATCAGCGAGTTGGGCCTTGATAAGCAGAAGATCCTGGGATTGGGTGTTGCCGCCCCTGGGCAGGTTGACCTCAAGAACAAGAGAGTAGCCTACTATCCGCGTATTGTAGGCATGAAGGATATCCCGCTTGTCGAGGTGCTACAGGAACAGCTGGGCATCCCTGTCATGATCCACAATAACTGCTCAGCCCTTGCTTTCAGTGAATACCGTCACGGGGGCTACCCCCACAACCGTTCCATGTTTACCTTTCTCTTGCGCACCGGGGTGAACGGTGCGTTTGTCCACGATGATGTCATCTATGCAAATAGCAAGTCAATGACCATCGAAAGTGGTCATATCCCCATCAATTTCGACGGACCTCGGTGCAGTTGTGGGACGCGAGGGTGTCTGCAGGCCTTTTTGCAGGACCTGGATCCCAATTCAGTCGAGTTGCGCCTTGCCCTGTTTGAAGGCCTCGATGCTAAGCTGAAGGAGAAGGATGCCTATGCCTTGAGGACTATCGAAAGGGCAGCCGGGTACCTAGTCATTGCCATGAGGATCATCAAGCGATTGCTAGCCCCTCAGTCCTTCCTCTTTGTCTGCTGTTCTTCCTTGGTCGCGGAGGCCTTGGCCTCTGAGGTGAAGCGCCAGATTGTCGAGCCTGATGCGTTTGAAAGTGATCCTCCTCTCATTTTTGCAACGGATTATGACCCGCTGAAAACGCAAAAGGGTGCATCTGACTTGGTGTTGAAAGAGTATTTCCTCTAACCTGCTTACACGGACCGTCTACGTTTTTCCCTAAGTTTTATTCTTTTTCATTGACGAAACGCTTATTCTGTTATTTACTTACTTATGGAAAGTAAATAACAGAATCCAAGAATGGTCTCTGCCTTTCCAAAGAATTGAGGAGCGTGTCGTGAAAAAACCTATCACCCTAGGAGTCGTCTGCCTTGCCAGGACCACCTATGACTATATGGCGGCTACCGACCTGTATGCAAAGATCCGAAAGGACCTTGCTCATCTGGAGAATGTAAGCTGGGAAATTATCGAAGAGCTGGTCATCAGCCAAGAGGATGGACTCGCTGCTTCTGAGCGTCTTGCACGCTCCAATGTTGATGGGGTTGTCTGCATTTCAGGGACCTTCCATCTCGGACATTTGGTATTGCAGATCCAGAATGCAGTGAAGACCCCGATCCTTCTCTGGGGTCTTCCCGAACTTCCCTATAATGGGGGAAAGATACGGCTCAACTCAGTGTGTGGGGTAAACCTCAACGCATCAAACCTCTATAAGAGTGGAGTGGACAATTATACTGTCATCGTACAGGATCATATCGATGAGGATTGGGTTGATGCCATTCGGGTCATCAGGGCAATGAAGAGTGCCAAAATAGGTATCGTAGGGTATCGTGCTGATGGATTTTTCAATGTTGGGGTGCAGGACAATCTTCTTTTCGGACAGACCGGAGCCTTGGTAGACCATTACGAATTGAGCGAGCTACACGCCTGGCCTGTATCAGATGAAGAGGTTGCCGCTAGGATGGTCCAGCTCAAGCAGACATTTGATGTCTCAACCCTCTCTGACTTCCAGATTCAGAAAGTTTCTGAACTTTCGGCCAAGCTCACCGCCTTCTACAGCCAGTATAAACTGTCAGCCTTGGCTATCAGGTGCTGGCCGGAGTTCGCTAGGGACTTTGGCGTCTCCCCTTGTGCCTCGATGTCCCTGTTGCAATCAGAGGGCATGATCTTAGCCTGTGAAGGGGATGTCGATGGAGCTCTTTCCATGATAGCTCATGCAGCTCTTGGGGCAGAGACCCCCTTCCTCTTTGACTTCTCCCAGGTTGACTTCGAGCAGGACTTTGCCCTGTTCTGGCACTGTGGGGTAGCTCCCTGCAACCTCTGGGACGGTAGGTGCAATCGCTCCTTAGACACCTACTTTGCTGGTGGCAAGGGTGTCACTGCTGACTTTGTGCTGAAAAATGGGCATCTTTCTGTCTTGCGCATTGACTCTGCCCGGGGAGGCTACCGCATGTTCTTGCAAAAGGCAGAGGCCATACCCATGGAGAAACTGCTGAAGGGGACCTATATGAAGGCTGTCTTTGACCGGCCGGTCAAGGAGGTGCTGGATCTGGTGGTA
>DMAO01000254.1 GCA_003446545.1 Sphaerochaeta sp. | reverse complement strand
CGAAATTTGTAGAGGCTGTAGAGTTCTAGTAACACTGATTGGGAGAGAGCTTTTCTCTGTTGGACAAGCATAGGAGAGTCGACACTCTTCCCCCAGGTAATCTTATCAGTCAGTTCATGCAGAAGCGTATTGCTTTCCCTGACTATCTGGTCAAAGGAAGAGGGGTCTGCTACAGGCCCTACCCAGCCTGGGATTAGCCACGCCCCGTCATATTGGCCGGAGAAGGCCTTGAGTGTGACCTCATTGCCCTCTTTGTCTTCACAGACCAGGATGCCAAACATCTGTCCTCTTGCTTTTCCAAAGAGGTAGTCGGTTGATATGAGCTTCTCTCCCTCAAAGTCGAGAGCTTGATGGAAGTCGAGTGCCTCTTGTAGAAGCAGTGCTGCTTCCTTGGCTTTTTGGATAGGTAAGGGTGATTTCATGACGTATGGTGAAGAGGAATTCTTTGAGAGTGGCAAACAAACAAAGGACTTTCTCCTCATTTCTCCTTTAGGGCTTCTCTTCCCAATCTTACATCATTTACCCATAGTTTGGTCTATACGGGAAATCCTTTGAGTTGTCATAAGAATACAGCATATTCGGGTTAGTTGGTGTTTGTGATGTTTAGAAAATTGCTTGTAGTTGGAACTTAACTGCTATATACATATACGTATGTTACTATCTTCCCCACGCTAGTGGGGGTTTTTACTATCCCAGATCATATCCAAACAGAGACAGTGCCTTCCCCATGAACTTTGTTTTTTCCCTTTTTTTGCTAGCTAAAAATCTCTGAAAAATATCAAAAAATCCGCTAAAAACTTGCATCTCTCTACAGACGAATTTCAACCTTGGTGATACACTTTAGCAAGGAATAGATTAGAGGATCATGACAGCCTTTTGTTTGGATGAATCGCTCTGGTCGAAGAAGGTTCCTATGGAACATTTTACTACAAATCAAACAATTAACGTCGACGATGGTGACCCTCCGCTTATAAGCGAAGGCATGCATGTTTGCATGTCACAGAGTGTCCCTGAAACAAGCGACCCCAAACGAGGTGGAGCAAGCTTAGAAAACTCCCGTTGGGGTCGCACCACCAAGTTCAGAAAGACCTATTTTCCGGACACGACCAAAGAGATGTGGAATGATTGGCATTGGCAGGTCTCCCATCGGATTACCACCCTCGCTCAGATCTCCCGTTTCCTTACCCTTACCAGCGAAGAGCGCCAAGCTCTTGAACATACTGAATCCAGCTTCCCCTTTTCCATAACCCCCTACTACCTTAGCCTTATCGATCCCTCTGACTTGAATAGTGCCCTGCGCAAGAGCGTGGTTCCCACCATCCTTGAGTCCTTCACTTCTCCCGGCGAGAGTGAAGATCCCTTGCATGAAGAGAACACCAGTCCGGTCCCAGGCATCGTCCATCGGTATCCTGATCGTGCCTTGTTCCTTACCACCAGCTTCTGCTCAGTCTACTGCAGGTATTGTACCCGTTCCCGTCTGGTTGGAGGGCACACCGAGCCTCTGGAGTCCCATTGGAAAAAGGCCATCGAGTACATCCGAAATACTCCTGCCATCAGGGATGTAGTCATCTCTGGAGGGGATCCTCTGACCCTCTCCGATGAGAAGATCGAATGGTTGCTCAAGGAGATAACCTCCATCAAGCATGTGGAGATGGTCAGGATAGGGACCAAGGTCCCTATGGTACTTCCCCAGCGAATTACCCCTAATCTCCTGCGAATCCTCAAGCGCTACAAGCCCCTCTACCTGAGTGTGCACTGCACCCATCCTGACGAGATTACAGACGAGTCCTCAAAGGCCTGTAACAGCTTAGCTGATGCAGGGGTGGTCATGGGCAGTCAGACTGTACTGCTTAAGGGAGTGAATGATTCTGTTGAGACTCTCATGGAGCTTTACCACCGTCTGCTGAAGGTGAGGATTAAGCCCTATTACCTCTTCCAGTGTGATCCCATCACCGGATCAGAGCACTTTCGCACGACTGTGGACAAGGGTAAGGAGCTTATCCAAGGCCTCAGAGGTTTTACCAGTGGGTACGCCGTTCCCCAGTATGTCATAGACACCCCTGGAGGGGGAGGGAAAGTCCCCATCCTGCCTGACTATGAAGTGGGACATGACGAGACGAACCTCTATCTTCGCAACTACGAGGGGAAGGTCTTTGCCTATCCCGACCGTGCCCAAGAGGGTACAGGAGCCTGACATGCTAATCGGAATGACCTATGACCTCAAAGACGACTACCTCGCGGCGGGATATCCTGCTGAGGCAGTCGCTGAATTTGACAACCTAGTAACAATTGATGCCATTGATGATTCTCTCAGGCTACTTGGCTATGAGACCATCCGCATTGGCAATATCAAGGCACTGGTGGCTTTTCTTGCCCAAGGCAATCGTTGCGACCTTGTCTTCAACATTGCAGAGGGGTTGCATGGCTTGTGTCGTGAAGCGCAGATTCCAGCCCTCCTTGATGCCTATGAGATTCCCTATGTGTTCTCTGAATCCCACATCCTGGCCCTTACTCTGCATAAGGGGATGACAAAGGCTGTAGTCAGGGAGCAGGGCGTGCCTACCCCTGACTACTATGTTATTTCTGACGAGAGCGAAGTGGGTAGTGTTGAACTTCCCTTTCCCTTGTTCCTCAAACCCGTAGGTGGTGGGACAGGAATGGGCATCAGTGCCAACTCGATCGTTAGGGATTCGCTAGCCCTTTCCCATGTTTCGAAACTCCTCCTTGAGGAGTACAGGCAACCTGTCCTGGTAGAGACCTATCTTGAAGGACGGGAGTTTACTGTCGGAATCACCGGGACGCGAGAAAACGCAAGGAGTACCGGGGTGATGGAAATCGTTGTTGACCCCTCTTGTGACCTGGGGGTTTACTCATACAAGACCAAGCAGGAGTACCTGGAGTTTGCCAAGTATCACCTTGTTGGGGGGGATGTGGCTTCTGAGTGTGAAAAGGTTGCCCTGGCAGCTTGGAATGCCCTGGGCTGTCGTGATGGCGGACGAATCGACGTGAAGATGGATGGTCAGCTTAGGGTGAACTTCTTGGAAGTGAATCCACTTGCCGGCCTGAATCCCGTGGATTCAGATCTCCCCATCCTCTGCAGGAAGGCAGGGATAAGCTATCATGAACTGATAACACGGATACTGGATTCAGCCCTCCTCCGGGTGGGGAAGGTTAAGAGCCAATGCGTATCCTGATAGTATCGGATACGCTTTCAAAAAAACCCACCAAAGACGAACTGGACACCGCATTGGAAGTAAGGCAAGTACGTAAAGCCCTCAAGGCCTTAGGCCACGAGGTGTCTTTTCTTCATCCTTTCTAGGTTCAGGGAAAAGAGCAGATAAGACACCTCGTGGCCTAAGGCCTT
>DMAO01000142.1:6013-6464 GCA_003446545.1 Sphaerochaeta sp. | reverse complement strand
GTTTGCGCTCCCTGTCACCATAGGAGGGTCTAGCACTTCTATCGTCACGGTTAGCATAGGATGGTCTGCCGCCGCGGTCATCTCGACCACCACGATCATCACGGCCCCTAGAAGCAGGACGTTCACCTCTGTCATCTCGATCCCTGTAGGAAGGACGGCCACCACGGTCATCAGCATCTCTGGAATCTGTTTTTGGCTCATCCTGAGAAGTTTCAGGGGTAACCAGTGCAATATCATCATCTTCCCACTGAAGGGTCAGTACGTCATCTTCAATGATGTTAGCCTCTGCAACAGGAGCTTCTTCTCCAACAAGCTCAGTCTCGTCAGCAACTTCACCAACAATCTCATCAGTTTTAGCTTCGATAGCTTCGTCAGCTTTTACAGCTTTCTTGGCGGCCTTCTTAGCTACCTTTTCAGCCTTTTCAGTTTCGTCAACCATCTCGTCGGCCTT
>DMAO01000142.1:0-5983 GCA_003446545.1 Sphaerochaeta sp. | reverse complement strand
TCAGCCTTCTCAGCTTTCTTGGTGGTCTTCTTAGCTGCCTTTTTTACAGGTTTCTTTGTTTTTGTGGATGAGTCTTCTTCAGTGGTCGTTTCTTCAGTTACAACAGCTTTTTCATTAGTCTCTTCAACGTTGGCTTCAGTCTGTACGGTATCTTCAGTTACTACTGCGTCCTTCTTGACGTCTTCAATCATTTTTTCGTTCGTTTCTTTTTTCTTGGTCATGGTTATTATTTCCATCTTCTCAGTATCGTGCCGGCTTTTTCCGGCTTTCTTGTCAACGGTTTGCAGGTCTTCTGCATAGATCCGTACTTCCTGTTGCTTATCGAGCAACCAACTCCTCGCGATTCCTTTCTTGTGGGTGAAGCCCGGTGCTGCGACGTGCGAGCTTATTTCCTGAACCTCAAAACCGCGAATCTTACCCCGTTCCATTCTGAAGGAACTCAGGTTTGTAGAGAACAAGAGCATGCCGTCTCTTGTCAACAGTGCATTCAGCACTTTGATCCAACGCAGGTAATCTCTTTGTACGTCAAAATCATGTTCCATCTTTCTGCTGTTGGAAAAACATGGCGGATCGAATACGATCAAGTCATACTTCCGCCCTTCTTTTACAGCTTCTACTACATATTGCCATGCATCTGCGGCAATACAGGGAAACAGTTCCTCCGGAAACCCATTATCCGTAAGGTTCTTCTGCGCCCAAGCTGTATAGGTAGCATTCAAGTCCACCGATTCGACCTTCTTTGCTCCACCCTTTGCGGCGTATACAGAGAATGATCCAGTATAGGAGAACAGATTCAGTACCGATAACCCAGAACTCATTGTTCCTACCATTTCTCTGGTCAGCATATGGTCAAGAAACAAGCCAGTATCGATACGTTTGGTAAGGTCGACGGTAAAAGTCAGTCCGTTTTCCGTTACCTCAACCAAAAGAGACTCTTCACTCTGCAATTCGTGCTGTTCCTTGCCTACTCTCTTCGGTCGGCGATGAAACACCACATGGGTAGCCTGGACATATAACATTCGTGAGACAATATCGCAGCAAATAGCTTCTGTCTCGTTATCCAAACCATCCTCACTGTAATCAGTGATTCTTGCATAGGGTCCATACAAATCTACAGTAACAGGAAATCTTTCCAGGTTTCTATCATACACCCGCATGCATGTCGTTCCACTCTTTATCATTAAACGACGCATCTTGAGTGCGTTTGTCTTTAAAATCTTTCCGAAATCCTTCTCTGTATAATCCATGTCTTCCCTGATAGCTCTTTCTGCATTGCAGTGTATATGGTACTATAGAAAAAAGCTAGAGAAGTGAAGGAAAAACTATTATGGACGAAGATGCTCAGGCCTTTATTGCAGAACTGGAAACAAGACGCCAAGCGAAAGTTAGCTGGAAGACGTATGCAACCTGGTATGGAAACAATCGCGGGGTCTCACGGGAGTTCGGGGTATTTCTCTACCGATGTGAGAAAACCTTCTATTTTGAGGATTTCGAAAGGAACCCAAGCATGTTTGGCATATCCCTCAAGTCCAAAAAAAAGAATGAGCCTTTTGTGAAATATGAAGGTTTCTTTACTCTTGAGGATGTGGTTTCCACACGACAAATTGTCAAGACCCAAGCGAAAAAGGTCACCGAAGGTACCAGCATACCAGAAGAGTTGCCTCGGGTAACTATGCTCGATAGGGTTTTCAGGCAATTGGTCGAGATGGTCACCCTCGAGGATGGGAGTGTACATTTTTTTGAATTGATTGACCGCAAGGCTTTTGCTGTTGCGTTACAAGCATAGGAGGTGCATATGGGTGCTTTCAAGGCATATGATATCAGGGGAATCTACAACAAGGATTTCGATAAGGAAATGGTCTACAAGATAGGTTTCTTCCTGCCAAAGCTTCTAAAGAGCAAAGAGGTCGTGGTTGGAAGGGATGTACGTACAACCAGCGACGAGATCTTCGAAGCCTTGAGCAGGGGCATCACCGACAGTGGCTCTGATGTTTGGGATATCGGCCTTGCCACCACCCCAATGGTTTATTTCGCTACAGTCCATTTCGCTTCTGAGGCATCCGCCCAGATTACCGCAAGCCACAACCCTGCCCAATACAACGGGTTGAAGATAAGCCGGGCAAAAGCACTGCCTGTAGGAGTGGAGTCCGGCTTGAAGGAACTTGAGGCTATGGTCAACAACGACACCATAGTAGTGGCAAAGAGAAAAGGGTCCATCATCCAAAAGGATGCAAAGACCCCCTATCTCGCATTTCTCAAGCAGTTTGCCCCCGATACCTCCAATCTCAACATTTCCCTTGACCTATCCCATGGGATGGCCAACCTGTTGGCTAAGGATCTGCTAGGCGATCATCACCAGTATCTTTATGATCATTTTGACGGCACCTTCCCTGCCCATGAGCCAAATCCTCTGGAAGAGGAGAACTGCAAGGACATCAAGGATGCTGTGCTTGCCAACAACAGTGACGTAGGGGTCATCTTCGATGGCGATGCAGACCGTGTCATGTTCATCGATGAGAAAGGGCGCTTCATACAACCTGACTATATCACCGCTGTCTTGGGCTATCATTATCTAAAGCAAGAAAAGGGCAATGTTCTCGTTGATATCAGGACCAGCAGATCAACGACAGAATATCTGAGTAAACATGGTGCGCAGGTACATATCTGGAAGGTAGGCCATGCCTTTGCCAAGATCAAGCTTCGAGACATCAAGGCCCTATTTGGTGGAGAACTCGCCGGCCACTACTATTTTCGGGACTTCTTCAACTGTGACAGCGGCTTTCTCGCTTCGCTCATAGTTCTTGGGGTTGTCAGTGAACTTAAGGAACAGGGCATCTCCCTGAGCTGTTTCATTGACACCATCATCGCCTATGCTAACAGCGGGGAGATTAACTTCAAGCTTGAAGATAAGGACAAGGCTATGGCGGCTCTTTACACCAAGTTTGTAAAGGAAGCAAAGCCTGATAAGGTCCTTGATTTTGACGGGTATCGCATAGAGTTTCCCACCTGGTGGTTCAATGTGCGCAAATCCAATACGGAGCCCTACCTCAGGCTTGTTGTTGAGGCAAAGACCAAAGAAGAGTTAGACGAAAGGACAAAGGCACTAACTGCAATAATTAAGCAGTTCAACTGATATTATACTTACACATGAAGGAGTAATTTCCATGAAAGTACTTTTGTTCGGAGGTGCTGGTTATATCGGCACCCATGTTGCCCTAGCCTTCCTAGAGCGCAACGATACAGTAGGGATATTTGACAATCTCTCTTCGGGATTGCGTTCAAATGTCGATGAACGCTGTCAATTCTATGAAGGGGACATCCTGAATAGGGAGAAGGTCCGTGAAGTTCTCAGTGAGGGTTGGGATGCTGCTGTCCATCTAGCGGCTTTCAAGGCTGCCGGTGAATCGATGCTCAAGCCCTTCAAGTATTCGGAAAACAACATCACAGGCTCCCTGATCCTTATCACTGAGTGTGTGCGCGCAGAGGTGAAGAATTTCATACTTTCCTCTTCTGCTGCCGTCTACGGTGAGCCTACGTACCTTCCTGTCGATGAGAAGCATCCTACCAACCCTACCAACTACTATGGGTACACAAAGCTGTGCATAGAAGAGAATCTCAAGTGGTATTCCAAACTCAAGGAATTCAACTATGTAGCCCTTCGCTACTTCAATGCTGCTGGGTATGATGGTGAGCTCAGGATGATGGGGCTTGAGAATAATCCCGCAAATCTCATCCCTGTGGTCATGGAAGTGGCAGCAGGGTTCAGACCTAACATGTTGGTATTTGGTAAGGACTATGACACCGTTGACGGCACAGGTGTTCGTGACTACGTGCATGTCACAGACCTTGCTAGAGGTCATTTGCTTGCAGCAGACTATCTTCTTGAGAACCATAAGAATCTGGTCGTAAACCTAGGTTCTGAATATGGGCTCTCTGTTCAGCAGATCCTTGATACGGCACGCGAGATAACTGGGAAGGAAATAGATGCCCAATATGTCGAGCGTCGCCCTGGAGACCCTGCAAAGCTTGTTGCCTCCTCTACCTTGGCCAAGAAGGAGTTGGGATGGGAAGCTGAGTACTCATCGGTAGAATCCATTGTAGCCTCTACGTGGAAGGTCTATCAGGCTAACAAAAACAAGACGAATACTACAGCGAAAACATAACACAAGGGCTATGGTACAAACGGCAGGGTCTCCCCTGCCGTTTTTCTATCAGAAGGCACCACATAAAAAAATGAGCAACCCAAAAAAAGGATTGCCCATATGGAATATCTCGTCCGGAGGGATTTGAACCCCCGACAGGGTGGTTAACAGCCACCTGCTCTACCGACTGAGCTACAGACGAATGAATCTAAGAACGATTGGTAAGATACCCTATTGAAATAATTATGTCAAGCGATTATTCAGACTTAGATCAACAGAATGGGCGGCTTCTTAGAGGAAGCCGCCCATAATCTACAATCAGATTCTTACTTAGCGGGATAGTACATGGAAAGGAAATCCATGAACACATCGCTGAGCAAGGAGCCCTCAGTCAGGACTCTGCCAAACATTGTATATCCGTCTCCACCGGCTGCCATAAAGTCGTTAGTAGCTACCTTGTATGTAGCATTCTTATCGATGGCCTTACCGTTGAGCAGGACTCTCAGGATACGCTTGCCAGGAGCACCAAAGCGGTTGTAAACAACCTGCAGGTCAGTCTGGGAGAAGGCGCCATTGGTAGCAGGGAGCAGACTGTAGCCATGCTCGAGAGCGGCATACACTTCAGAACCCTTAATCTCACAGACTGTGATGATGTTCGTGAAGGGAAGGACTGTGATGACATCCCCAACAGTTACAGGACCAGCGTTAATAGAAGCTCTTATTCCACCACCATTGGTGATGGTGAAGTCAGCACCACTCTCTGCTGTCATGGCCTGAGTGATCAGCCTTGAAAGGTTGGTCGGCTTGGTGCGCACATTTTCACGTGCTCCATCAAGCTTTTCAGGAACATTAGCGATGACCACATTCATCTTATCACTGAGTTTAGCCGTCATGTATCCGACATATTCGGAGACCTGAGGATCATCAGGGATGCTGGTGATTCCATAGGAGCGAGCAAGCTCGGACTCTGCAGGATTGAGGACATCTTTAGCAGGGAGCAACATCGGATAGAGTGCAGTTACCACGCCATTCTTGACATGGAGCTGAACCAGACCGACATTCTTCATGTACTCTCCGGTAGAGACAATCATAGTGTCGCCCACTTTCTTTCCCTGAGGAAGGACAGTGTGGCTATGACCGTCAATAAAGAGATCGATACCCTTGACGTTGTTGATGATCAAATCACTGGTAACACCAGATGCTCCATCATAATCCAAGCCAATGTGGCCAAGGACGATGACATAGTCAACCATAGTATGTGCCATATCAACAGCTGCCTGAGCATTCTGTACAATGATATCACTCATGAAAGAGATACCTTCAACATTCTTAGGATGAGTCTTTGTAGCAGTATCAGGTGAGGTCAGACCGACGACTGCAATTTTGAAGCCGTTGAAATCATATACCTGATAAGGCTGGAACAATAGATAGTCATTCTCATCAAGAACATTGGCACTCAGTACCTTGATGTCAGTATACTCATCAGCAATCCTTGCAGCCTCAACAAGACGATCTGCGCCATAGTTGAAGTCGTGGTTGCCAGGAGCAATTGCATCGAGGCCAATCATATCGAGGATGACACCTACGGTCTCACCTTCGAACATATTAGCGAGGTTGGTTCCATGGGTAGTATCACCAGCATCCAGATAGAGGATGTTGTCTGTAAGAGAGCGACCCATCTTCAACATGGTAGCAAGCTTTGCATAACCCATTCCGCCATCACCAGGAACGATACGTCCATGGACGTCGTTGGTGTGCACAACGAACAGGTCAAACTCCTTGGCTCCGTCATCGTTCTTCACGATTTCAGTCACGCCATAAGGATAAACCATTGGAGCCTT
>DMAO01000280.1 GCA_003446545.1 Sphaerochaeta sp. | reverse complement strand
AGGCGGGTGAATGCCTTGTTCCCCTCCCCTATGGCCTCGCCTGTGATATGGGTGTACTTCTCAGAGAAGAAAGGGTCCTGCTCGTTGGCAGTGTAATATAGGACATCAACACCTCTCTTCTCAAACTCATCAACGATAGGTTTGAAGACTGTCCAGTACCTTGCACTCTCTGCATAGATGACAAAGGGGTGTTCCCCCTTGCTCCCTGCAGTAGCCTTTCCCCCTGACAGGACAAACTTCAATTTGATGATGGCCGCCTTGCCCACAAAATAGAGCATAGTCGCCAAAGTGATAAAAATGGAAAAGAGCATGCTTCCCGTACCGGGATCGATATACAAACACAACATAAGTTCTTACCACCATCTTAGAGAGAATAAGAAAAAGAGTCTCAAGACATAGGAAGCATGTGAGTCACACACCCAACCATGATATTGAACAACCAAGAAAAACCAGCAAACACGGTTGCTGTTGTAATAACAAATTTTTCATTACCAATAGGGCCATTAGCCCGTACTACCTGAAAAAGCCTTACAGAACAGTAAATCAAAGCAAAATAGAGATAGATAAAGGTACGGTCTTCTGAAAACCAGATAGAAGGAGTAAAGGCCATGATCATCCTAGAGGCAAAGCCTGCACCAAGGACAAGAAGCACAAGCCAAGCATCTTTCTTATCAACAAATATCCGGTATAGGGAGACAAGGACAGAAAGACAAATCACAATAAGTAAAAGGTCAGGGACTAAGCTTATGAAATCGGAAAAAGTCGGGTTTGTCCCAGTCTCTGTCATGGCACCCCGTATGAAGCCTACAAAAGGAAGCAACTTACCAAAAACCGGACCCAACAGCCCAAATACAAGGGAGAAGAATAAGGGCACTGCTGCAATCAGTAAAAACATACGGCTCTGTTTTGTTACCTTCGCTGCCAAGAACAAAACAAGCCCAAACACAATGAAAGAAAGATTTGGCTCCATCACCAAACCAAACAAAGTGGAAGAGAAACCCATCTCCAGCTTATCAAAGAGTGAAAGTGCTACATATCCCGGGAACTGGGTCTCGATAGTCCAAGCTGTGCGAATTCCATTTCCTGGGGCAATAAGGATAAACACAACACTTGCTATGCCAAGCAGTGCCTGCACGAGTAAAAACCAATGCAGCTTCTTCTGTACGACAACTTGGTACACACTAAAAAAGACAAAAAATCCCACCAAAAGAGTTCCCATCTGTTCATGGTTTGCGGCATACAGCAGAGCAAGCACACTAAGCACATAGTGATAGATTCTCAGTGGTTCACCCTGCAAGATTTTCTTTATGGCAACCATTGCGTACAGGCCAAGGGAAAGTGGCCATATATAGTTCATGGTAGTAGCGATCCATCCAGCTGTGCGCATATCGATGAAGGGATATGTGAACACAAGACAGACGAGCAGGTAATTAGTTCTCCTATCCATCTTGGGAAGGAGCCGACTCAAACTATGGGCAGCCAAAACTATGATTGCTGTATCCAAGAACCACCAGACAATAGGAGAATGAGCAATTAAAACCAGTAGAGCTTCTATTATGAGCCGTGAAGACCAATTGTTATACCTTATTGCGAGAAAGGAAGACAGGGTAAGATTTTCTGATTGCATGGTGTCTCGGAAATACAGATCGTCACCCCAGTTGAGAATGAGAAAAACATGGAGCAGGAGTCCTCCAATTGCAAGCAAAACGAAAGGTGAAAACTCTCCTTGTACTAGGTGAACCTTGTTTTTTGTCTTTTGCCAAACCAAGTATACAAGCACACAAATGACTTCAAGTTGCAATAAGACTGTCATACATTTTGCAAAGTATTCCATCATCCGTTCTGGCGTAAAGTACTTACCAAATTTAAAAACATTCCCTGCAGATCCAGAAAAAAGAGGCGAAATAATCCCAATGATAAAATCCTGTAGGGTAGAATTCATCCCTAAGACACTTAGAAGGACTATGAACAGAGCAAGACCCGCAAGACGATATTCAGCTTTCTTAGTCATTTGATTTCCTTGGTGATGTAGATGGGGCGATGTTTACCCTCAAGATAGGTCTTGGCAAGGTATTGTCCGAGAATGCCTGTAGCCATAAGCTGCAAGCCACTGCAGAACAGCACAATACACACAGTGGAAGCCCAACCTGCCACAGGGTCACCATAGAGTAATTTCCGAACGATGATCAGTATGATAAAAACAACCGAGAGGATAGCCAATATGATACCCGCACCTGATGCTATGGCCAAAGGTTTGGTGGAAAAGGCAGTCATTCCATCGAGGGAGTAGACAAACAGTTTCCAGAAGGACCATTTGGTCTCTCCTGCTACCCGTTTAATATTCTCATACTCGAACCACTTGGTCCTGAAGCCTACCCAGGGGAAAATACCCTTAGAAAAACGGTTAACTTCTCCTAAAGAGAGAACTGCATCAACAAACTGGCGAGTCATCAGGCGGTAATCGCGAGCTCCGTCAACCACTTCAATGTTTGATAGCTTGCGCATGATGGAATAGAAACGTCTGGCAAAAAATGAGCGGATAGGCGGCTCCCCCTTTCGGGTAACCCTTCTTGTCCCTGCACAGTCATACCCTTCGTCTTTGAGGGATCTCAACATTTCAGGAAGCAAGGAAGGGGGATCTTGCAAATCAGCATCAA
>DMAO01000051.1:451-4208 GCA_003446545.1 Sphaerochaeta sp. | reverse complement strand
GGTCCTTAGCCATCTTGACAGTTGCAATGTCAAACCAACTTTCGTTTGCATAGGGAATTATTCTATCTTCAGAATTCCTGTTGGATTTTCTGGCATACATTTTGGCGATAAGATCCTGATTTTTTGTAATGTCATAATCACCATCTTCATTCCTGTCGAAAATCTTGGTACCATTCAATGTGTGCACACTGCTGCTTTCAGGAATATATGCATACAGAACAACCTTGTCTTGATACACGAACTCTTTAAGCTGGATATACAAAGGAGGGTTAATCTTTTGTGGATTGTTCAGATTATTTGCAAAATCTCTCTTTATCCTTTGGATACTGTCAATTTCAACACCGATAACCTCACCTGAATCTTTTACTCCTAGGAAAACATACCCACCAAGACGATTTGAGAAGGAACAGACAGTATCAAATACAGACTGGTTCAGCTCTTTGTTGCATTCCTTGAATTCAACATCTACTCCCTCACCCTTGCTCAAATATTTCCTTAAAAGAGAATTATCCATGGTTACCTCAATATGCCTACAATCCTATCGGCTATTCGCATAATGATATTCCATTTATAGTTGGTTTGCAAACGTATAAAGGCTTAATAGGATAGTCGAGACTATGGGGATATATAACCTTCACGGTACGTTTCCCCGAATACAAATTGAGAACAAAATGTTGGAGTTACTCCTTGAAATTTTAGGAAAACACCCTTCAGTTTTGAGTTTTGACTGGTATACCTTCCCCTACAGAAGCTCAAGCAACCTCTGTACCGCCTCCTTGGGGAAGCTTTTGTCTTCGGTGTTCTTCTCAAGCTGTTCCATCAGGAAATCCTTGGTAATGGAAGCCTGGGGTAGCATGAAACCGCTCTCCCTGTGTAGGTCTTCCTGGAGAATCCTGTTTGACCTTACCAAGGCTGTAGCAAGTTGTTTGACAAGGGGATCATCTGTAGTATCGGCAAGGTCCTGGGCAAGCTTTTCCTGCCTGGCCTTACTCTTTGCCAGTTCTCGTAAGGCATCAACTGTCTTCCCACTCTTCTTCTGCTGGGTAGCATAGGCCCTCGGTAACAGGAAGATCGCATGAGACGGACAGGCATGAACACAGAGGCGGCAGCCGTCAAGACACTTTGATGCGTCAATCTGACCGTTTTCGGTGTCAGTGGCACCTGTGGGACAGACAAACAGGCAGATACAATCCTTGGTACATAGTCGAATGTTTCTTACAGCATGCATCAGGGGGCCTCCTTTCTGATAGGAAGAATCTTAAAGCTGGGAACCTTACAGACCGGACATACCTCAGGGGGCTCTGTTCCCACATAGACAAATCCGCAGATATCACAGACATATACGCTGGTATTCTCCAAGAGAGCATTGCCTTGTTTCTCATATCTGGTAAGCAGACTCTTCAAAAACTTTGTTGCCTTCTCGCCCCATACCAACGACCTTTGGGCACCTCGGTCATGTTCATCTTGAATGGTCTTGTTTGCCTTTTCATACCCTTGGGTAAGGTCCTGTTCGATCAGAGCGGCCAGTACCTTGAAAGAACTTTCCGACTTTTCTTTGCTTTTCTTTGTTTTCTGTTTTGGTGCTTGTTTTCTATAATAGGCTGATAGCTCTCCAAGGAGATCGGCCTCCTCCTGTCTCATCTGCTTCTCACAGGTCTTGGAGAGATTGGAACAGACTGCGCCCAACTCTTCTGGCGACATTTCTCGCATATCTTCTTCCATATGAACCTCCTGAATTTGGTATCACCAACTAGTATAGCATCACATGACGCTTTTCTGGAAAAACAGGTGATTTTTTTATTTTCATTCGTTCCTTACCATAAATTTTACTATTGCAAAAACATACCATTCCAATTCCTATTGGGTGAGTAGCTTTCATTCTTTATCTTGGCTTATTTCATTCTTTCAGACCAATTATTTACACTGCTTGTGACGAAATACTGACATGTGTCTTAATTTGGTTGGATACTCTTGGTATGGAAACAATGATGCTTGGGGAAGCAATCCGTCAGTTACGCCTTGCACGAAACATGACACAACAGGATTTGATGGATCGGGCTTATCTTACCAGAAGCCAGATACACTATATCGAAAAAAACAAAAGGACACCCCGCAAGCAGACACTGGAAAATATCAGTGCTGCTCTTGGAATGTCCCTTTTTGAGCTAATATCCTACGTTTTTCAGTAGTCGCCCAACTCACCGACTCCAAGCATATCATCAATGGAAGCCCCTGGGGCCACCATTGGATAGGCCTTGTCGTCGGTGGGTATCTCACATTCGATGACTACCGGTGCTTGTAAGGCCAGAGCCTCTTGCAGGATTGTCTTCGGATCATCATCCAAGCCTATCCTACGGCCCTGTATGCCATACGCATCAGCGAGCTTCATCCAGTCTACACCACCATCCAAAGTGGTCTCACTATAGTTGTTGTCAAAAAAGAGTGTCTGCCACTGGCGCACCATACCTAGGGTGTGGTTATTCATCATAAGAATCACCACAGGAAGGTTATAGCGTGCGATGGTCGCAAGTTCGTTACAGTTCATACCAAAGCTTCCGTCCCCTGCCACGTTGACTACCCTGCTTTTTGGGTTTCCCACCTGGGCCCCGATGGCAGCCCCTGTACCATACCCCATTGTCCCTAGCCCACCGCTGGTCAGAAAGTGACCAGGCTGCACATGCTTGAGAAACTGGGCTGCCCACATCTGATGCTGTCCCACTTCCGTAACTATGAAAAATTCAGGGGGAAGGACCTTCTGCAAACTCTTGAGGATTGTCTTGGCACGTTGGCTCTCATTATCGAAACGGATGGGGTAACGTAACTTGTACGAGCGTACCTGATCCATCCACTTCTCATGCGCAAGAGGCTTTGTGATGCGCTTGTTCAATTCAGAGAGCACCACCTTCACATCACTGATGACATGACAGTAGGTCTTGATGTTCTTGTCTATCTCGGCAGGGTCCACATCGATTTGAATGATCTTTGCATTCTGGGCAAACCCGCTGGCCTTGCTTACCACACGGTCACTGAAGCGTGCACCCACGACCACAAGCAGATCACAGGTCGAGACACACATGTTGGAGACCTTCGACCCGTGCATCCCCACCATACCGGTGAAACGCTCACTGTAGGAGCTTACGGCCCCACATCCCATCAGGGAGGTACATACAGGGGCATCGATGAGGTCTAGGAACGTGATAAGCTCTTTAGAAGCCTTTGCCCTGATGACTCCGCCACCAACATACAGCATTGGTCTTTCGCTCTCCTCGATTAGGGAGAGGGCCATCTCCATGCTCTCTTCACTGAGACGTTCTGTCCTTGGAAGGATGGGCTCCGGCTTCTTTGCCACGTAGTCGGTGGTATGGATGGTTACATCCTTGGGGATGTCTATCAACACTGGACCCGGCCGACCTTCCTGGGCGATTCTGAATGCATCACGGATGGTCTGCGCGAGCAGAGCTACATCCTTGACGATATAGTTATGCTTGGTGATGGGCATCGTGATACCGGTGATGTCTACTTCCTGGAAACTGTCCTTGCCCAACAAGGGAAGTGTCACGTTTCCCGTAAGGGCAACGAGAGGAACGCTGTCCATATAGGCGGTGGCAATACCGGTCACCAAGTTGGTGGCTCCGGGACCGCTAGTGGCAATGCATACACCCACCTTACCGGTAGAACGGGCATACCCGTCAGCCGCATGGCTGGCTCCCTGCTCATGGGCTGTCCGTATGTGCTTGATACGATTCTGATTCTGGTA
>DMAO01000051.1:0-441 GCA_003446545.1 Sphaerochaeta sp. | reverse complement strand
CCCTGTTCGGCCAAACACTCAATTATTATCTGTGCTCCGGTCATTTGCATGGTAGGTTCTCCTTGTTCAATCGGTCTTATTGCTTGAAAATCGCGCCCGTAGATGCACTGGTAACCTGCTTGGCATACCTTGCGAGGTAGCCTGTGGTTATCGGACAAGGCTTGCATTTCCAACTCTTCTTGCGTTTTTCCAATTCAGCGTCATCAACCAACAACTCAAGCTTTCCTTGTGGGATGTCGATGCTGATGATGTCCCCTTCCTGTACAAAGGCGATTGGTCCGCCTTCGGCAGCCTCAGGACTCACATGTCCGATAGAGGCCCCTCGCGTTGCTCCGCTGAAGCGCCCGTCGGTAATGAGCGCCACATCCTTGTCCAAGCCCATACCTGCGATGGCAGAGGTCGGGCTGAGCATTTCACGCATACCAGGACCTCCCTTGGGTC
>DMAO01000138.1 GCA_003446545.1 Sphaerochaeta sp. | reverse complement strand
AGGAGGAACCGTTGGATTCCATGATATCACTGACTACGCGAATGGTATACGGGAACTGCTCTTTGGTGGGGATGACAGCCTGCAAGGCACGCTGAGCGAGATGGCCGTGACCAATCTCTCTTCTGCCGGTGCCAAGACGACCAGTCTCTCCTACACTGTAGGGAGGGAAGTTGTAATGAAGCATGAAGTTGCTGAAGTACTTGTCCCCATCGATGGTGTCGAACATCTGCTCGTCACTGGAAGTGCCCAAGGTTGTGGTTGCGAGACTCTGGGTCTCTCCACGGGTGAACAAGGCTGAACCATGGGTTCTGGCAAGGAGACCGACTTCACAGCTGATAGGTCTGATCGTATCAACAGAGCGACCATCAGTTCTCAGACCGTGGTTGAGAATTGAATCACGGAGAATTTCATACTCAAGCTCCTCGAACAGGTTTGCAAGCTGTCCGTCCCTCTTGGGATCCTCTTCCAACTCTGTGGCAAACTTTTCCCTTACTTCGTTTTGGGCAACTGCAAGAGCAGCATAACGTTCCATCTTTCCCTTAACGAATGAGGCGGTCCTAATCAGGGGTTCTGCATAAGCCTTCACAGGAGTAAGCCAAGAAAGGTCTACCTTACTTACAATGACGGGAAGCTTTTCCTTTCCTGCAAGCTTCTGTAGCTCTAGCTGGGCGTTACAAATGTCTACAATGACAGGTTGGGCTGTTGCAATGGCAGCAAGCATAAGTTCTTCACTGACCTCTTTGCCTCCACCTTCAACCATGGTGATGCCACCGCGGGTTCCTGCTACAACAATATCCAGAGTTGATTTCTCAATCTCAGAAAAGGTTGGGTTCACAACATATGCACCATCGACCATGGCAATCCGTACTGCTGCGATAGGGCCATTGAAAGGGATATCACTGATGGTAACGGCAGCAGAAGCTGCATTCATGGCAATTATATCGGGAGTATTGTTCATGTCAGAGGAAACAACAGTCGGTACAATCTGAATCTCCCGACCAAAGGCCTTGTCAAACAGTGGGCGCATAGGACGGTCAATCAGTCGGCAGACAAGAATTTCCTTGTCCTTAGGTCTCGCTTCCCTTTTGAGGAATCCACCGGGGATTTTACCGGCTGCATAGTATTTTTCATTATATTCTACACTGAGGGGTACATAATCGAGGGGCTCTGAAGGCTGGCGACCACTACAGACAGTTGCAATGACTGCACTTCCTTCGTAGTGTGCATAAACAGTACCACTGGTCTGCTTTGCAATCTTACCGGTTTCAAATACCAGTTCTCCTCTACCAATCTTTACAGAAACTTTTTTTACTTCTTGCATTCTTTTTTCCTTCTTTGTTCTTTTTCCTACTTCGAAAAATGAAAATAGCTCCTACAACCTGTTTGGTTGCCGGAGCTATCTTACTAATATTTAGAGAATACCACCAACACTACTTTCTTATCCCGAGTTCTGCAATAAGGGAACGGTATGCGTTGATATCATTGTTTCTCAAGTATTTGAGCAGTCTTCTGCGCTTTCCTACCATCTGCAAGAGTCCACGGGTACCGGCATGGTCCTTAGGGTTTTTCTTGAAATGAGGCTGAAGCTCATTGATGCGAGCGGTAAGCAAGGCAATCTGTGCCTGTGTCGAACCGGTGTTTGCAGCATCACCACCATACTTGGTGATAATTTCTTGTTTTTCTTCTTTCGAGATCATAAAACACTCCTCTTAGCAATGCTAAGACATTTTGCACGTACCGAAGTGGTGTCCCACATTCCCTGTTCTGCCTTGATCAGCAAGGAAGATTCTTCAAACAATGCAAGAACCTTCCATCTCTGACCATCAGAGAGGAGCATGGTAGCCTCATACAAACCTGCCATAGGCAGAAGTTGCATGAATGATGCGGTACGATACAGCAGGCCGTCTTCAGAGAATTTGGAAGGGTAAGCAACCAGATCCAGGGCATAGGGTCTGCCGAGCATACTTTGGACTTCTTCCAAAGCGCCCTCTAGAAGTTTTTGTCTCACCAACGTACTACTTGCAATCGCCCCTCCTGCCGTACGGACAAATGGGGGGACATCCACAATAGCACAAGGTGCTAATCGGGACAAATATTCCTGCAGCTGAACAGGTCCGGCGCTTGAAACCGGGGCACCGCAGCGGAAATCTTCTCCGACAACCATCGCTTTCACCTGACAAAAAGAGCAGACGAATGCTAGGAACTCCTTAGCTGTGAGTTTACTGAATTCAGCAGAAAAGTCAATGACAACCAAATGGTCGATACCAAGTTTTGCCAAGATTTCTTCAAATTGCACATCAGATGTGAGTCTGCTATGTGCTGTTTGGCTCTTCATGAACATCTTGGGGTTCTTGTTGAACGTTATAGCCATGGTTTGCCAGCCATGTTCTCTCGCAAGTTCAATATTGCGGTTAAGAATCTTCAGATGACCTACATGCAATCCATCAAACACCCCTACCGAGACACACATATCAGTTTGCCAGAGGACTGGGTGCTCACAAAGATGCATGAAATCATACTTCTTCATCTAGGACCTCACTTGTTCACGATGAATTTGTGCAATGATACGCTTCTCAAATAGGTCAAGCACGCAACAAAGTATACCCTTTGATGAGTACACAGCGCCATACCGACCACTACCAGCTTCCCTTATAGTCGTATAGCTATCAGGATACGTACCGTTTCCAAGAGAGAAAAGCTGA
>DMAO01000075.1 GCA_003446545.1 Sphaerochaeta sp. | reverse complement strand
ATTCTCACTTGAATCTATTCAGCCGCAAAGCATTCAGCACTACACAGACACTGGACATCGACATCGCAAACGCTGCGATCATAGGAGACAGCTGAGGACCTCCAAACAGCGTCAGCAGACCCATTGCCACGGGGATGCCCAATATGTTGTAGAAGAAGGCCCAGAAGAGGTTCTGATGGATATTACGCATCGTAGCCTTGGAGAGTTGGAAAGCCTTCGCCACATCCTTGAGGTTGTTCCGCACAAGGACAATGTCAGAGGTCTCCCTTGCGACGTCTGTAGCGCTTCCTACAGCGATTCCCACATCAGCCTTGGCAAGGGCAGGGGCATCGTTGATGCCGTCTCCTACCATCGCCACATGGCCCTTCTTGGCATACTCGGAGACAGTTTTCTCTTTCTGGTCCGGAAGCTGGCCTGCAAGGAACTCATCGATTCCAGCCTGCTTGGCAATTGCGGAGGCAGTCCGTTCGTTATCACCGGTGAGCATCACTGTCCTGATACCCTCATGCTTGAGGAGTCGTATGGCTTCGGCGGTTTCCTTCTTGATGGTATCGGCGACACCTATGATTCCCAACAGCTTGCCGTCGAAGGCAACCAGAAGGGGAGTCTTGCCTTGGTCAGATAGATCATCAAGTTGCTTGTTCTCTTCTTTTGTTACGGTAATGTTGTTGTCAGCCATCATGGACAGGTTACCGATCCTCACCTGTTTGCCTCCAACTGTACCCTCAATGCCCTTACCGACGATAGCCTTGAAACCATCAGATTCAGCTAGAGGCAACTCCATTTCTTCAGCCTTGTTCACCACCGCTTTTGAAAGCGGATGTTCGCTGTTGGCCTCAACACTGGCAGCAATCCTCAACAGTTCATTCCTGTCTTTGGAAAGCAGATCAGTGACAACTGGTTTGCCCTCAGTCAGTGTTCCTGTTTTGTCGAAGAGGACGGTCGTTACACCCTTGAATTGCTCGATGGCGGCCGCATGCCTGAATAGGATGCCAAGCTTGGCTCCCTTTCCTGAAGAGACCATGATGGCAATCGGGGTAGCGAGGCCAAGAGAACAGGGACAGGCTATGACCAGCACGCTTACAGCTCTGATAATGGCAGTGTCGAAAGTGGTTCCTGTTAGGTACCAGGCAAGGAAGGTAACCACAGATATACCCATGACAATGGGCACAAATACACCAGAAATCTTGTCAGCTATCCTGGCGATGGGGGCCTTGGACCCCTGTGCCTGCTGTACAAGCTCAATGATGTTTGCCAGGGCGGTATCAGAGCCAACCTTGCTAGCACGGTACTGGAGAGTCCCTGTGGTGTTCAGCGTTGCCGCAAAGACAGAGCTGCCTATGTTCTTGTCAACGGGCATGCTCTCACCTGTCAGCAAGGACTCGTCAATGGCAGAGGCCCCTGAAAGGACCACCCCATCGACAGGGAGCTTCTCACCAGGCTTTACCATGATTATGTCATCGACCTGCACTTTACTTGCATCGAGTACAACCTGCTTGCCATCACGCAAGACAGTGGCAGTTGCAGGAGCCAGTTCCATAAGCTTGTGAATGGCTTCTCCGGTCTTTCCCTTGGAACTATTTTCCAGATACCTGCCCAGCATGACAAGGCTCAGTATGGTACCCACACCTTCAAAATAAAGGTGATGTGCTGCTTCCATGTTGCCTGTAAAGATCTGAAAGATGCCCCAGACGCTGTACAGGAAGCTTGCAGTCGTTCCGATAGCTACCAGACTATCCATGTTGGGTTCGCGCTTGAAGAGGCTAGAGAAGCCCTTGGTGAAGAAGGCTGATCCACAGACCATGGTCCCTATAGCCAGAAACAACTGTAGGAGACTATTGGGGATTATGCCGATGGGGAGGCGGAGGCCAAGCATAGGCCCCATGGCAAGTACTAACAAAAATACCGTGAGGATGGAGGAGGCAATTAGCCGGTGTCTGAGGGTAACCAGCTCCTTCGCCTTCTGCTTCATCCTTTTCCCTTCGTCTATCTCATCCAAAACGGAGTACCCAATCTTGGAGACGGCCTTCTTTATATCATCGAGTGAGAGCTTCTCCCCCTCAAACTCTATGGTTGCACTCTCTGTGGCAAGGTTCACCTGTGCAAGCTTGACACCGTCAAGCTTGTTCAGGGTCCTCTCCACTGCAGAGGAACAGGAGGCACAGGTCATGCCTCCGATCGCTACTTTTTTCTGTTCCATTATGTCAGCACCTCAAAGCCAATCTCACTGATAAGGCTCTTTGCCTCATCGATGGTCTCAGCCTTCGTATGTTTGATGGTCACCTTGCCTGTTTTTGCATCGGCCTTGGCGCCCTTGATATCCTCTAGGTTGTCCAGTGCGTTTACCATCCTGGTCTCGCATCCGTTACAATGCATGCCTTGTGTTATAATAGTTGTTTTCATATCCTAGTAAACTCCTTGGTATTAATATACTTCTTTTAGGGTAAAATTTCCAGTGGCGGATTTTTTCCTGTACCCACTAGACAGTTTCAAAATATTCAAGTATCATCGCTCTTGTCTAATGGGCGGTTAACTCAGCGGGAGAGTGCCACGTTGACATCGTGGAAGTCGCCAGTTCAATCCTGGCATCGCCTATAGCAAGCATACTGGAGACAGTGGCTTGCTTTTTTTTTACTGCCTGCGGAACTTTGCCATGACATCCATGAGTTCCGAAATCTTCAGTTGGCTTTCCTTCTCGTCTTCGCTCTTCAATGCATCAGTGACACACGTGTTGAGATGATTCTCCATCACCAGGTCCTCCACCTTCTTCAAGGCGGAGATGACAGCTGATAGCTGCAATAGAATATCCACACAATAGCGGTCATCCTGCACCATGGCCCTGATCCCCTTAACCTGCCCCTCGATCCTTGCCAATCTTGGGTCTATCTTGTTTTTTGCCTCTTGTTTCATAGGTATTGTATATACCCCCTAGGGGTATTAGTCAAGAGGGGGAGGG
>DMAO01000072.1 GCA_003446545.1 Sphaerochaeta sp. | reverse complement strand
TCTCCCTCCAGCAAAGGGCGTGAGCCAGGCATATCAGAGCATCGATGTGACCAAGGAAAGCCGTGGCTTTGCGATGAATTCGGATTCAAAGGTCAAGGATGCCGCTTGGGCAGTGTTGGAGTACATGGCCGGGCCAGAAGGGCGCAAGCTCGACAAGCTTGGTCTGGAGGGGATTCACTACACCGTGGAGAATGGCAAATACGTACTTACCAGAGAGTTCCCCTCATGGTGGGCTAAGTTCTGGCCAACCATGAATGGTCTTGACCTGAACATGGTTGTTGGTGAAGTGCTTTCCAAGCCGGCAATCGAATCGTTGGATGCAGCTGCCAAGTACTTTGCAGCGGACACAAACGTTTTGCTCCCTGAAGATTTGCTTCCACTCAAGGATGCAATGAACAAGCTCTATCGTGAGTACTCAACCGATATCATTCGGGGTGTAAGGCCCGTTTCTGATTTTGATGAGTTCGTCACCAAGTGGAATGCTGCTGGGGGTACGAAGATTTCCGAGTACCTGGGGACAGTGCTCTAAGTCGAAAGAGTTGGAAGTATGCCGGGTCAGTTGACCCGGCATACCCTTGGTAGGAAGAATTTCTCTGTAAGGATTGCGTATGACCACAACGGCCTTTCTTGAAAAAGTGTATGCCGGTTTTCTTGGTATGAACATCGGGATCCGATTGGGAGCGCCTGTTGAACCGACGCTTTGGACCAGTGAACGGATTGAGCGTTTTTATGGGGATATTCACTCCTATGTGAAAGATTTTAAGAATTTTGCCGCTGATGATGACGTAAACGGACCTGTCTATTTTCTTCGTGCCCTCAATGACGGTGCCCTTGGCAGGTCTCTCACCCCCTCTGATGTTGCCCAGGCGTGGCTTAACTACTCTCGTGAAGAGGTAGGGATGTTCTGGTGGGGAGGCTACGGGGTAAGTACCGAGCATACCGCCTTCCTCAATCTGCTCCATGGGATGGAGGCACCAGCTTCCGGTTCCATCCAGACCAATGGCAAGACGCTCTCCGAGCAGATTGGAGCTCAGATTTTCATTGATACCTGGGGGTTCATCTTTCCCGGTGATCCCAAACGGGCCTCAGAGTATGCCCGTATTGCAGCCAGTGTCTCCCACGATGGGGAGGGGTTGCAGGGTGCAGCCTTCATCGCAGGCTGTATAGCACAAGCCTTCATATGTGATGATATTCAGGACATAGTTGGCGTTGGGCTTTCCCTCCTTGATGGGGATTCAACCTATGCAAAGGTTGTTCGCTCTGTTAGGGATTTTTATGCGCAGAATCCTGATGACTGGAGAACCTGCCTGTGCTACCTCCAACAAGAGTGGGGGTATGACCGCTATCCTGGGGTTTGCCACATCATCCCCAATGCAGGGGTCTGCATCATGGCCTTGCTCTATGGAAAAAGCTTTGCCCGTGGGGTTGAGATCGCCACGATGGCGGGATGGGATACGGACTGCAATGCAGGAAATGTAGGATCCATCCTGGGGGTCGCCGGTGGCTTGCCCATGTTGCCTGATCACTACCGTAACCCCATAGGGGATGTGATTGTGCTTTCAGGCATCTCAGGGTATCTGAATATCCTCGATGTCCCAACGTACGTGAAACAGCTTTGCAAGCTGAGTTTTCAGGTACGAAACCTAGAAATCCCCCAGGATTTGGATATACAGGAGGGAGTCATAGACTTTGATTTCTCCTTGCCTGGTTCCACCCATGGCTTCAGGCTCTCTGAGACGCATGGCTTTGTGTTGCGCAACGAGGGTGATGCGTTGGCCCTGCTCTATGACCGTAAGGTCCGGCCTCAGCTTACCCGTCTGTTCTACAAACCCTTCTATCGCCGTTTTGACTTCGATGATGAGCGGTACATGCCGGTGTTCTCTCCCACTATCTATGCCGGGCAGACCGTGAGCATGAGCCTTCGTTTTGAGAAGTTCAGTGGAGAGAGCATTACCCTTTCGCCTTATGTACGGAATACCTCCACCCAGGAAGTGATCATGTTTGACTCCTTCGTCGTGTGGGACGAGGAGCACAGAGATGTCACGTTCACCATTGACAAAGGTCATCCCAAACTCTCTGGTGCCATGATCGACGAAGTGGGACTCTTGTTTGAGGCAAACTCTCCCTCTAAGAATAGGGATTTTGGAGTTGTCTTTCTTGAGCGATTTGCCGTAAGCGGAAAACCTGACTACACGATAGACCTTGCCCAGCAACAGAAGGAGTTCGCATCCATCACCCCCTTCTCGCATAACCATGGGTCCTGGGACTTGGTGAAGAATGAAAATGGGACAACCCAGATGGAGGTAATGGCCCTCGATCACGGGGAAGCCTGTACGGGAAACTATTTTGCCAAGGATGTGCGAGTTGAGGGGTCAGCCACTGTGCATCGGGGTTCTTCTGCCCTAATCTCTGTGCGGGTGCAGGGTGCTCGTAGGGGCTACTATGCTGGCTTCCATAAGGGGCAACTAGGCATTTTCAAGCATGAGAATGGTTTGTTTTTTCCCTTGGTCAGCAAGAGTTTTGCCTGTGAACTGGAGCTGACCTACTCCTTGACCTTCGAGGCAAAGGGAACGAAGTTGCATGTATCGGTCGGGGGAGGACAAACCCTCTCTGTCGAGGACTCTTCCTTTACCCATGGGATGGTCGGGTATGCAGTATATGAAGGGGGTCGGGTTGGTTTTGGCTCCCTTAGTGTGAAGGAAATGGAGGAACAGACATGATTGACAGGAAGGAATTTGTTGCCCAACGGGCATTGGTACGGGATAGGGCTGTTGGTTCCCTCATTGGTCTGGCCATCGGGGACTCGTTTGGGGATGCTGCAAGGATGCAAGCAAACCGTGAGACCTATGGGTTCATTACCGACTTCAATGCCGGGGCGACCTGGAGCACAGACGATACGGAGTTTGCCCTGCTTACGGCAAAGACCCTTATCGGGTGTAAGGGCAATCTGACAACCGATGATGTGGTGAAGGCATGGTTTGAGGACGTGGTGGTGCAGGATGAGTTCAAGCGGGGTGGGGCAAGCGAGGTTTCGGCTGCCATAAACTTGCGCAAGGGCCTTCGTCCTCCCCAGAGCGGTAAGTTCAGCACCTTTCACATGAGTGATGGAACTGCCATGCGGA
>DMAO01000334.1 GCA_003446545.1 Sphaerochaeta sp. | reverse complement strand
GTACTTAGGGCTATCAAGAGGATACTTCACAAACACGTAGGTATCAGGGGATGCCATTTCAGTCTCCCAGGACTTGTATACTCCACTAGAGAAGTACGGATCATCGGCATACGTCGATGTATGCACAGGAAGAGGTCCGTATGTTCGACAGAAGTCAGCATTGTTCTCTGCATTGATCATGAAGGAGATGAAGTCCCAAGCGGCATCCTTGTTCTTGCTAGTGGTAGGAATGCCCAGGCCTGCAAAACCATAGTCAAGATAGGTCTTTCCACTCTTTCCCAAAGGCATTGGGATGACGGTGTACTGGGAGGGATCGAGGGCCTGGGTAACCATGCCTACAGTATCAGGGTCCTGCACGAGAAAGGGTGTGGTTCCACTGATGAAGGCATTCACCTGTTCATTGAAGCCCCAGTTGATGCCATCGGAGGGAACGGCCTTCTTGTAAAGGTTCACATACTCTGCAACTGCCTTGCGGCCTGCAGGAGTGGAGAAGGAGAACTGACCATCTTCGGTCTTGTAGATATTGTCCTTGGAGATGTTTGCGACATCACTGAGGATTAGGATGTCAGAGATCTTAAAAGCACTCCCTTTACCCCTAAAACCAAATCCATACTGATTAGGAGCCTTGTTGGTGATGGCAATGGACATTGCATACAGCTCTTCAGTAGTCTTAGGCATGGAAGTGAATCCATATTTCTTAAGTACATCAGTACGGACAAACAACCCCTTCACAAAGAAGAACTGGGGAAGCAAATAGGGGGTGTCATCGACTGTATTGGCTGCTGCCATGGTCAGGGGAAGCAGGTCGTCGCCTTGGTCCCATGACGCTAGGTAAGAGGTGAGGTCCACAAGCTTGTTGTTGTTGACAAACTGCTTGACGGTATGGTCGCGAACCTCAATGATATCAAGCTCTTGGTTACTGTTCAGCATGAGTGTCAGCTTGTTGTCAGCCTGCTCATAGGGAGGAGAGACCAAGTTAATCTTGATGTTTGGGTTCAGCTCTTCATACTTTGCAATCACATCCTGGATTTGAGCAGTTCTTGATGGACTGGTCATAGTTTCAAAGAAGGTGAGGGTCAAAGGACCGGCTGCTGCTTCCTTTGATCCTGCAGCAAAGCTGGAACTGAGTACCAGAGAGACCATAAGCAAAACAAACAGTGTTTTTTTCAGGTGCTTCATGTTTCATACTCCTTAAGAAATTCGGTAATACCAAATGTACATCTGGTATTACCAATACTACCACTTCCTTGCTGGATGTCAACTTATTTCGAACAATTTTTCCTTCCACCAGATGTATGGTCTGCCCCTATACAGATGAAAAAGTCCTCCAATACAGGAGGACTTGACCTAAAACAACTATCCCTTACCCTTTTACCGCACCCATGGTAAGACCCTTGACCACATACTTCTGGAAAAACATCGTCAGTAGGATGGCGGGTCCCATGATGACAACAGCTGCGGCCATGACAGCACCCCAGTCAACCTCAACATAGGAGAGGAAGTTATATACCGCAATGGGAAGCGTTCGCGTCTTCTGCTGGCTCAAGACCTGGCTGAACATGAAGTTGTTCCAGCTGAAGATAAAACTCAAGGTAGTGGCTGTGACAACGCCCGGGCCTGATAGTGGGAGCAATATCTTGAGAAAAGCCATCTGTTGGGTAAGTCCATCGACCATAGCCGCCTCCTCCAGCTCGCGGGGAACAGAGTCAAAGTAAGGGGCCATAACCCAGACTACCAGAGGCAGACATATGAGCATGTGAGAAAGGATTAATGCTACAAACGAGTCCATCAGATGGAGACGCGAGAATACGATATACCATGGCATGAGGAATGATATGCCTGGCATAAGACGGGCGACTAGGATGAACATCGAAAGCTTCTGCTGCTTATATCGGGCTATGGAGTAGGCAGCAGGAAGTCCCAACAAAAGGGAAAGCAACACACTCGACACCGACACGATTACCGAGTTCTTCATGTAGCGAAGGAAGTTCTGTTCGACGAAGACCCTGTCATAGTTTTGCAAGACAGGCGTAAAGACAAACTTGGGAGGCCAGGAGATAATGTCTACTTGGGTCTTAAAGGAGCTCATCAGCATCCAGACAAAGGGAAAGAGGATGGGAACTATGATAATGATGAGCATCAAGGCGAAGAGTAGTTTTTTTGTGATTGATTGTTTCATACCCCCCCCCTACAGCTCAAAGGCACGGCGCAAACGAGTGACGCCGAGGCTGAAGCCCATAACTACGATGAATAGGAAGACCAGCATGACTGCACTCTGTCCCATCCTGAAATATTCGAAACTGTATTTGAAAGCAAGGATGTTCAGGTTCTCCGAAGCATACCCAGGTCCTCCTCCTGTCATTGCATAGATGATGTCGTAGGTTTTCAGTGCATCAATTGCACGAAGGATAACGGCTGTCAGGATGGTAGGCATGAGCATCGGTAACGTAATCCTGAAGAGTACCTGCCGTGCATTTGCCCCATCGACCTTGGCAGACTCGTACGGTTCGCTCGAAAGCCCCGCCAGACCTGCCAAGACAATAATGGTAATCATCGGCGTCCACTGCCATATGTCCACAAGGATCAAGGAGGGCATGACACTCTTGGTTTCCGATACCCACCCACTTTGTGGGAGCCCAAAGACGCTCAGCACATAGTTCAGGATTCCGATGGTAGGGTCATAAAAAAGGTTCCATACGATACCGATTGCAACGGGTGTAGCCACCAAGGGAAGCAAGAGAAGTGTCTTCACCACGCCTTTCCCTGCAAAGGAGCGGTTAAGGATGAGTGCAAGGGCAACACCCAATACCATCTCGAAAATTACAGCGCCAAAGGTAAAGTAGAAGGTTCTGCCCAAGGCATCAAGAAACCGTGGCT
>DMAO01000089.1 GCA_003446545.1 Sphaerochaeta sp. | reverse complement strand
GTGTTGACGTCATTGAGATAGACGGTGCGAGCAACACCAGCGTCAATGATATCCGTCAGATCAAGGACGAGGTCCTGTTCCCGCCCCAGACAAGCCGTTACAAGATATATATCATAGATGAAGTCCACATGCTCTCCACCAGTGCATTCAATGCACTGCTCAAGACCATTGAAGAACCCCCTGCCTACATCATATTCATTTTTGCCACAACCGAACCACAGAAGGTTCCCGCTACCATACGCTCACGGTGCCAGCAGTTCCACTTTCAGCTCATCGATCTGCACACGATTAAAGCTTGCCTGGCAGAAGCAGCAGAGGAGATGGAGGTTAAGGCTGACGATGATGCCCTTTTCTGGATAGCTAAGGAATCGACAGGCTCGATGCGTGATGCCTACACCCTATTTGACCAGGTTCTCTCCTTTTCAAACGACCACATCACCCTAGCACAGATCAGTGATAAGCTGGGTCTTGTCGGCATAGAGCAGATTACCGAGATTGTGGAGTTCCTCCTTTCCGGTTCGAATCATAAAGCCCTGATCTCTGTTCAGAGGCTTCTTGACAACGGCATCTCAATAGAGCAGTGCATAAAGGATTTCACCCAGTTCTTCAGAAGCCTGCTTCTCATGAAGGAAGGGATAACCGAAGAGTCAATCCTAGGAATCCAGACAGACCGCATACCACTGGTAGTTCGGGGAGCATACACCAAGGAACAGCTGGAGGCAGCTCTGGAGATGTTCCTCAAGCTTTATAGGGATATTCGTTTTTCCCTGAATCCCCGCTTTGAACTTGAACTGTCGATAAGTCGTCTCGCCTCGTTGCCCTATCTTGCCTCGTCCACAGAACTGGTACGCAAGCTTGCCTCTCTCAAGGAGGGCCTGCTGAACGGTACCGTAAGCCCAACTCGCATGACAACACCACAGAGCCAGCAAGAGGTTGCACAACAGAGGGTCTCTGAGCCAACACCTGCTCAAAGAGTTACTGGACAAGATCCTGCACAAAAGGTTCCCCAGTCACCTCCTGTGCAGGATCAAAGCCAGACAAAGCCAGTTGAAAAACAAGAGATTCCCCTACGTAGGCCTTTCTCTAAAAGTGATGTTCCTGCCTTGGTTGCCAAGCTTTCCAAAACCCCCATTCTCAGCCAAGTAGCACTCTCCATTAAAGAAGTCTCACAAGAGAATAATAGCCTTAAACTTACATTCTCTACAGGTTTCTGCAGAGATACGGCTCAAGAGAACATTGAATTGCTAAGTTCGCTGATTACAGAGATTTCCGGTTTTACGGGGAAAATAACAGTTTTATGTGCTGAAGCAGAACAGCCAATGCATAAAGGTGTTGAGGATCCTATCCTCAGCTCCATAGCCTCTCTGTTCCGTGGTGAACTACTAAATTAAACAGCCTTATTGTAAATACAGGAGGAGTGATGCATGGATTTGAATCCGTTTGAACTGATGAAGAATATGAAAGGCCTCCAAGAGAACATGCAAAAAATGCAAGAGAACCTTCCCAAAATAACCGCAACGGGAAGTGCCGGCGCTGGGATGGTCGAAGTCACCATAAATGGGAAATTTGTTGTCACGGATGTGAAGATTGCAAAAGAGATGGTCGATCCCGATGATATCGGCACCCTCCAAGTCCTCGTTGCCTCTGCCTTCAATGACGCTTCGAACAAGATACAGGAGAAGATCAAGGACGAAGGCCTCAAGTATGCCGGACCTCTTGGTTCTCTCATGCCACAGGGTTGAGCATGACAGCACTGGAACAACTGGTTCAAACACTCTCAAGGCTCCCTGGAATTGGACCTAAGAGCGCTTCGAGAATCGCCTACCACCTAATTAAGACCGACCCTGCCTATAACAGGGTGCTTGGTGATACCATTGCGACCATACAGGAACGCATCTTCCCCTGCTCCATCTGTGGCAGCTTCACCGAGGTCGATCCCTGTCCCATATGTAGTGATGCTTCACGGGATAGGGCCTTGTTGTGTATCGTTGAACAGCCCCAGGACATTGTTACCTTACAGTCCAGTGGGGCATACAATGGGCTCTACCATGTCCTAGGGGGTGCGATTAGTCCTTTGGATGGGGTGGGACCTGAACATCTCTCTTTTACCAAGATGCTCAAGCGTATTGAAAAGGGTGCATTCACCGAACTCATCATTGCAACAAACCCAACAGAAGAGGGTGATACCACAGCCCTCTATATCCGTCATATCCTCAAGGGCCACCCTGAACTCTCCATCACCCGGCTAGCCAGTGGCCTGCCTATCGGAGGGGACCTGGAGTATGCTGATCGTATTACCCTAGCAAGGTCATTGCGGGGACGGGTAGTGTTCTAGGGCAATTGACATATCCTATATTCCCTTCAGAATTCCGTAGACAAGCAAAAGGACAAGATCCACATCTACCAGCACACCGATCACTATATGGACCATGAGAAACTCCCATTGATTAGCCTTGGCCTGTTCTGAGTGAGAGCACAAAATACCGTTGGGCTAGACTTCTATAAGGGAAGTATGTCAGCGCGTAACCCTCTTGCTAGAAGGAGCGTTGCCAGCCCAAAAGCTTTCTAGTCTTCGATATTTTCAGGTATC
>DMAO01000025.1 GCA_003446545.1 Sphaerochaeta sp. | reverse complement strand
CCTCATCTACCTGATGATCATCAATGATGCAGAATGCTTCATGCTCATACTCATCCAAGTCATCATCGTCTTCATCAATGTCGTTGTTCTCTACAAGATTCCCCTGGGAAAACATATATTCATCTTCCAGATCAAACAAGGTTGGCTGCAGCTCAGAAAGGGCAAGCTGATCGGCAGTTTCTTTTTCATCATCAACATCATCAAAATAGGCGAATTCGTTATCTGATTCGTACTCCTGAGCAATGTCATCCTCCAAGTGGAAGTCATCCTCAATAAACAAATCATCATCTAAGGATGTATATCCACTTGTCTGAACTTCCTCCTCAGATGGAGCCACTTCCTCTAAAGAGTCTTCTCCTGGTATGTATTCCTCTTCTACTGGATATTCTTCTATTGGTCTGTGATCCTCTTCCTTACTCTCTTCATGATGATGTTTCTGCTTACCAAATGTAGGAAGACCTACCAATTCTTTTATCTGAGCCATACCTTCCCAAGAAGTTGCGAGATCTGTAAGTTGGATAAAGGAAAGGGTCAGAGTGTTTTCAACCAGTTCTAGAGGGTATTGGCTATTTCTGTTGGTTATATCTATGACAACAGATCTGTGAGGAACTTCCTCTAATAACCTTAGGGCATCGAGTTCTCCTTCCAGTTGCAGGAGGGCTTCTTGGGTTTGTTCAAAAGGATTATAGGGAAACCACCCCAGATGGGAAGCAGGTATCTGTATAGCAAGTTTATGCTCTGAATCTTCAAAGATTGCATCAACGTAGCCATCACCTATGGCAACCTTTCTGGTATAGTTCATGGTACCGAGCATGGCAGAGAAGAAGGTTATCGGGACCAGAGACTGCTTCTCCTGCTCTATGGCGTTCCACCTTTCTTCCAACTCTGCACCCTTTGCACACACAGCTCTTCGTATGATCGAATAGGCACGATTAAGCAGAGTATCACCATCAAAACAGAAGATGGAATTGAAAATGTGCAAGAAAGGGCGATCGTTGAGCAACGGAGTTCTGGTGAGCCAGAGCTTCGTTGCACCTTCAAGAAACCCACTGTCCTGCCCTGCGTCTATGGCCAGTAACAGAGAATCTGAGACTGAGAGATCTGTTATCTTATTCACAGCAAAAAGATCATACCCATCCCTTCTGCCTACAATATCTGCTACCCAACTCTCCCAACCCTGTTCACGGATCACACGATCCATGAGAGCCTGCGTATCTTTATCAGACTCTCCCCGGCTTTTGAGCAACTCTAGTTGCAACATGCTTGCCTGCTTGAAAACAGTACTATCCTCCCTAAGCTTGTCAATCCCCTCATGGGCATTTCTAGCCAATTGGACAAAGGCTGTGAGCAAGCCGTCGAGCTTTGCATCAAAGACCTCCTCGATGAGAGCATTGAAGGGTTGTAACTGGTACTTGAGGGCATTATGTTGCTTGTCCAGCAAATCCCTGTTGGGAACAGGAGGAAGGATGGTATCGGTTGCATAGTCCTGAAAGGCAACCAACATCTCTTCTGAGAAAATCTGTTGGTTTGCATAGAGAGAGAGTGCATAGTTATCTGTGTAGCGGATAGATTTGCGGCAAAGATCGTCAAACAACGTTACCAAGCGTTTCCAATCCTTTTCCTTAACCTCAGTATTCTGGGAATATGGTGCATTTTTTGTTGCGACCACTGACTGAAGATATGAGACCAACCGGGAAGCTGTCACTTGGGAAAACCTATCGTTTGGACGGTCATGCCAGATCCTTCGTTGTTCCCAACATGCCATTTTCAGAAGCTCCAAAGGGTGGAAACGGTCAAGGATGGTTTTGATATTGGAAACATCATTATTAAGGAAAAGGGAGGCCTCTTTCATATTTTTCTGGATCTTCTCAGCCGGAACGCCCAACATGCTAAGCAAATCCCATCCAGGACTGTTTTTCACAAGCAGTTTCTCCTTTGTTCTGAGCATAGCACACCTTGCATGCTCATTCAAACTTCCTCTGCTTCCCTGAACTGCCAAGAATGTGCAATTTCCAGACACCAGTCATGTCGACCATCGCCTCTATCTGGCTTGCAGAATTCTGGGAAGGGGCAAACCTCTTGCACAAGGCCTCAAGGGCCCGTATCTTATCTTCCCTTATTATAACCTCTTCTGCTGTTGCAAAAAAGGTTGCACTCTCATATGCAACAGAAAAAGATTTTTCATCAGGGTCTGCATCCCCTACACAGGTGAGGCAAACTCGGTTGTCCTTTTTCAAGTTATCGATCTTATGTCCCAGTTTGGCGCAATGGAAGAAGAACTGCCCATCATGCTCAACTACAGAAATAGGAACAGCATAGGGCGAGCCCAAACCCAAAGGGGATTCGGCTCTTGCATTGACCGTTGAGAGAGTAACCCAAAGAGACTCACGAAGCAGTCGATAGGAGTCCTGATCCTCCATCTTTCTTTCAGACCTTCTCATAGGTACCATTTTACACCTCTTCTAGCGCTGGTGAGCGCATTTTTTTCCAAAAGACCAGACACAACACCACGGAAATCATTGCAAACACCGAGAAACTCTCAAAAAGCACCTTGTACCCAAACCCTTCGGTAAGAAACCCTCCTAAAGATGACCCCAATACAGTAGGAAGCCCTGTCCCCAAGGAGATGTACATCGACATACCGAGGGTACGGTGCGTTCGCTTCACCCTCCGTGCAACAAGCTGTATTGCAGCAGGGTGAAAGAAACCAAAGCCAACACTATGGAGCAACTGCCCTACAACTACCCCTGTAAGAGTAGGATAACGCGCATAGAGTAACAAGCGTATAGTCATGC